>NZ_JBJMLX010000207.1:0-4701 GCF_045805085.1 Niastella sp. | reverse complement strand
GACTCATCTCGCTTTCTCTTCCTCTTTTTTCACTGCCCCGTTTTCGTTCGGGGTGCAAATGTAGGAGAATTATCAATTCAACAAACTCTTTCTTCACTTTTTTGCAAAATATTTTTGAATTGCCTCCTTTGACCTATTCCTGCTCCCCTATTGCCCTCGCTTTACATACCTTAAAACCATGGCTATTTCCCGGCAAGGGTTGCCCTGGAGTTGCACCAGGGTTGCACTGCAACCCCTATATTCAGTGCAACCCCGGTAGTATGGTCAGTGCAGCTTAAGCGGTAAGAGCGCCTTATATACCCCACTCTACTCGTTATTGGTCGGCAAAAAATGCCCCTGCAACAGTTCTTGCGCCTGGGCGATCATTTTTGAGGCCGGAACCGGTGTGCCGTCCATTACCCAGCAAAAGACCATTCGCACAATTCCGCCGGCAACCGCTTCCGCTTTGTACTGTAATAGCTGCCTTTCCATTCCCGCAGGTAGTGGCTTCCGTTTAAAATACCTTACGATCCTGCTCACCATGATAGCTGTAAAATGTTCTGCTATCTGGTAACCGATGGGCGTGCCATGGATCGCTTTTACAATAGAACCATATTCTGCCAAATGATTGAACCGGTAGGGCAAATTGATGCCCATCGGGTGCTGCGGATCGTTGCCGGAGAAGTGGATCAGTTCCCGCTGAAAGTTGATATTATTCAACAACAGTTTTTCCTTGCTTTCATAATGCGCATAAAACGTACTTCGCCCCACATTGGCTTTGTCAACGATATCCTGGATGGTGATGGCGTCGTATTCCTTTTCCCGCATCAACTGGCTCAATGAATCGGCCAGGAGTTGCTTGGTTTTTTGAATGCGCCGGTCTTCCTGCAAATCCTCTGTCATATTGCTGAACAGTTTAGGCTGTTTTGTTCAATAACTGTCATTTGACCGGTATTGTATGTTGTACAAACAAGTCAGTCGGGACAGCTTTACATAAAAATACAATTGTTCAATTTCATTAAACGAATGAATATGGATCATCAAAAGACATTTAAACCCGACCTGCGGTTATTGACAGGCTCATTGGTATCCACCATCGGCACATATGTGCTTACAGCATTGCACCATGCGTATGGCGCCTCGCTGTACAAAACACCCTGGCGTTTGCACATCGTGTATCACGGGTTGATCATCTTACTGATAACCGGCGCTTTTCTTTTTCTGTATGAATGGAGAAAGAAGAAAGTATTCCTTTTTCTTTACCTGACCATCGCCGGGTTATTCTTTGGCGGACTGATCGGATTGTATGAGGGTCTTTACAATCACCTGCTGAAAAACATCCTGTTCTTTGCCGGCCTGTCCCCTGCTTCCATGCGCTGGTTCTACCCCGCATCGCTGTATGAACTGCCCAATGACTGGCTGTTTGAAACTACCGGTATTTTACAGGCTATTATAGGTACGATACAATTGTATTATACAGTAAAACTATTCAGGGACATCAATCTCCCGTCACTACCAGTTTCTTCGTCTCCAACAACTGACCGCTGTTTGAAATAAAGCCTACGAGGTAATTGCCAGGCAGCCAAAGGCTCATTGGGATAATACTGCGTTCGTTAACCGGTTCCCGATGGATCATTTGACCAAGCACATTCCAAATGACTATATACTTAACACTGGCCGCGCCATTGACGCCTACGTAGAAATGACGCGCTGTTGGGTTCGGCCACAACAGCAGCTGGAAGCCGCCGGGTTTGCCACCCACGGCGATGGTGTCGGAGTAAGCGTAATCGCCATTGAAATCAACCAGCCTTAACCGGTAATAACTGATACCTGTATATTTATTGGCATCGTTGAGGGTATAATTCAGGTAGGTATTGCTGTAGCCATTGACCGCCTGTGAGGGTAAGGAGTCCCGTTTCTTAAATACAGACTCATTGCTCAGGCGGCGTTCTACTACAAAGTATTTGATCTTCACTTCGGGTTTGGTGGTCCAGTAAACATTCACGGTGTTATAATCCAGGCGATACCCATTTAACCAAACGTGGGTCAACACCCCGGCTGTATCGCCTTTGCCCGTGAATTTCGTGAAATAGGATGCTGATGAAATGTTGCTTCTGACTGTACGGGTGTTCACCCCGCTGTTAGCCAAAGCAGCCCCAGCCGTAAGCCAACCCCGTACCGGGTAATCCTGTGGATGGGATGTATCCCAGCCGGCGCCGCTATACCGGGAAACATAAGCACATCGCCGGTTGGCGCTGAAAACACTGCCTTCATCGGCCGTAAGGTGTTGCAAGGCGATGTCGGCCTCACCGGTATTGGGGTAAGTGCGTTTCCCTATTTCCCAGGTCTTGTTCACGCCCTGGTCCTTCAGATCGTTCCCTGTGAACAGGTCTTTTTTAACGCCATCGCTCACCCTTGCATGATAGTCGTCGCCCTGGGTGGAATGACTTCTGATGGCTACCGGGGTATAAGCGTTATCATCGGTTCCAATCGGGAATATCACCCAATTGTCGCGACTGCGGATATGCTCCCGCACCAGTAATCCGGTACCGGAGCTGCCGGTTATAATGTAGTGAATGGAATCGTACCCGGTTATTGAACCCGGGTTGCTATCCCCTATTACCAGGGTATTGTTTTGTAGGTATACATTTCCTGCACTGAAATGTAAACTATTCCGCACTTTAGTGGTGCTGCCGATCAGTTCAACCCCATACCTATTTTGAATGTCGAGGTTGGCAAAGGCAGCGCCGCTGCGGGTGGCGGCATTGTAACCGCCATCGAGCTGTTGCCGGCCACTGTTGGTTCCATTGAAACGGATCACGCCACCGACGCCCAATGCATCTTCTCCCTTGTTGCCTTCATCGGTAATCAGGGCATCAGTACCGTTCGTCCATTTTTTGCCTTTGAAATTCACCACGGCTTTTTTATCAACGCCCAGTTTGCCCTCGTTCACTACATTGGAAAAGATGGTAGCCGTGTCTCCTGCGAAATAAACTTTTCCTTTCTTTGGAACATAAAAACCTTGCTGGGCCCGGGCGGTGAAGCCGGAGGCTGCTATTAGTAAAAGGATGATATGTCTGATGAGATTTGTCACTTGTTAGTTGTGTGAAACGGCAACTTTGTCAACCTGTTAACTTATTAACTTGTCAACCCGAAAACTGATCGACTCACTGAATCAACGTTACATCAAAAGTAATAGACCCCAGCGTACTCGAACCCAATCCCGTTTGCGAACAGATAAAACCTATGGTAATGGTATTGGCCGCACTGATATAGGAATAAGCAATGGCTACTGCTGTCGGTAACTGACTGCGTGGGTTTACAATCACCGTTGCACCGGTGGTGGCGCCAGTTACTGTTGCTGTAATCACCTTTGTTGTACCCAAACCAAAGGCATTGTTATCAGTGATGCTGAAGCTGGTTTTTATCATATTGTTCAGCGCTGTTCCGGAACTGCCTAATTTATACGTACCGGCCACATCGAGGGTGGTGGCCGGACTGGTTGTTCCAATGCCTACTTTTCCGGCACTGGTAATACGCATCCGTTCATTGGAGGTGGCAATGCCACCCGTAAACAGGATCAGGCTTTTAGAAGTGGCGGTATTACCAACCACAAAATCCTGCCCGGCGCTGTATAAATAACCGTTATTGGCACCACTCAGGATATTATTGGCGTTGTTATAACCGCCGCCGTTTATACCGAGGTCCACATAGTTGGTGGTCTCTGTTCCATTATCGGCAGTAGCCACAATATCAGTGCTGGCCTGCCCCTGTGAAGAATTATTCTGAATATTGAACTGCAGATAGCCGTTCCGGTTACCTTTTGCAATGAGCAGGTTGTAGGAATTGGTAACATCCGCATCTATCAATACTTTTTCAGGGGCTGTAGAATCGAAGTTGTTTGAACCGATTCCCACATCTCCGGTGTTGGAGATGCGCATGCGTTCAACATTATTGGTAATGATGGGTAAATCGTAATTATCAATTGTACCAATTGTTTTCAGCGCACCTGCCGTATTACCATTCAATGCCCAATTGGCGCCGGCAGCGCCGCTGGCTGTAATAACACCAGTAGCGGCATTATAACCTATGCCCGAGCCGGCACTGAACAGGCCACGTACTTTCTGATAAAAGTTACTAATGTAACCGGTATCCATGGTAAGCGCGCCGGTATTGCCATTCAAAGAAGTGACTCCGGCATTACTGATAACACCGGTAGTGGCATTGTACGAAATGCCGGTTCCGGCCGCGTGTTCTGAACGTACTTTCTGGTAAAAGTTACTGATGTAACCGGTGTCCATGGTAAGCGCGCCGGTATTGCCATTCAAAGAAGTAACCCCGGCATTACTGATGACACCGGTAGTGGCATTGTACGAAATACCGGTCCCGGCCGCGTGTTCTGCCCGTACTTTCTGGTAAAAGTTGGCAATGTTGGTAGTATCTACTGTAGAAAGTTTGTTGTTAAACGTATTCCAGTCAGTGCTGCTCAGGTAACCATTTACTGAAGCAGTGGCCTGGGTAATACCTATCTGTCCGTTGGTAAGCGTAATAGGTGCAGCGGCACTGAACAGGCCGCGCACTTTTTGATAAAAGTTACTGATGTAACCGGTATCCATGGTAAGCGCGCCGGTATTGCCATTTAAAGAAGTGACCCCGGCATTAGTGATAACACCAGTAGTGGCATTATAACCTATGCCCGAGCCTGCACTGAACAGGCCACGT
>NZ_JBJMLX010000206.1:0-22704 GCF_045805085.1 Niastella sp. | reverse complement strand
TGAGTACACCTGAAAAGTGTCACACAACCGTTTCATGGCGCCCAACCCAAGTCCCAGGGTGCTTTTTGAACTTTCACCATCCCGCACCATTTTATTTATATCGGCGATGCCTGATCCATTGTCTATGCTAATGAGCTCTATGCCATCATTGTCATTGTGGCGAACCAGCTTAACAAGTATTTGTCCGCCACCGGCATGTTTAACCAGGTTGCTGGCCATTTCAGCCACTACGATATCTATTTCACCATTTTGGCGTTCATTAAAATTTAGGGTGTGGGCAAGTGCACGGATCTCCTTTTTTAAGATGGCAAAGTAGCTTCTGTCATTTGCTTTAAACAGCACGTGTGCATTGTCAACCATTCTTCCATTTGATTATAGAAACAACAGTACCTTCTCCAGGGCTGCTTTTGATTTCGAATTCATTCACCAGTCTTTTAGCGCCCGGCAACCCGACGCCAAGGCTTTGTCCGGTTGAAAAGCCTTCTTTCATAGCCTGTGCGATATCTTTTATACCAGGCCCATTATCTTCAAACACCAACCGGATGCCACTGTTCCTGCCTTCGCTGATCACTTCCATTTTCGTTTTGCCTCCACCGGCGTATTTCAACATATTCCTGACCAGCTCGCTGGCGGCGGTTATTAATTTGGTTTGATTAACGACACTCATTCCAATTTTTACCGCGTATTCTTTTACGCGGTTGCGAAAAGGAACAACGTCCTGTTCCTTTTCAATCAGCATAGCGTCCTCAATCAGTACTATCCTCATTGGTTGCTATTTCTTCTTCTTCCTCATCCTCTTCTTCACCCGTGTCCAGGTCTTTTATTTTGAGTCGTAGTAACTCCATGCCTTTTACAACATTCAGTGCCGTATGAACGCCTTTCAGTTCCAGGCCCAGTTCAACAAGGGTGATGGCAACAGCAGGCTGCATGCCTACCACTACTGTTTCTGCATCCATAATACGGGCCATATCGCCGATGTTGCCTAAGATGCGACCCATAAAGGAGTCAACAATACTGAGTGCGGAGATGTCGATCAGCACGCCTTTCGCCTGCGTTTTGTTAACCATATTTACCAGATCGGTTTCCAGGTTGATAGCAAGGCGATCATACAGGTCAATCTGTATGGTGACGAGTAAAAAATTCCCCATTCTGAGAATAGGTATCCTGTCCATAACCGTAATAACTTATTTTTCTTTTTGAATCCGTTTAACATCGAGCCTTAATACGGCAAAAGCATATTTTAAAGCGCTTGCCAGCGTGGCTTTGGTAACTATATTTGAAAGATCAATTCCCAGGTGAACAACAGTTTGTGCAATTTCGGGCCGTATGCCGCTGATAATGCATTCTGCACCCATTAAGCGGGTAGCGGCCACCGTTTTAATAATATGCTGGGCCACCAGGGAGTCAACGGTCGGTACACCTGAAATATCGAGAATGGTAATGGTGCTGCCGGTATCAACAATGTTTTGCAGCAGGCTTTCCATTACTACCTGGGTGCGGGCGCTATCGAGCGTACCAATGATGGGCAGCGCCAGAATGCCGTCCCATACCCTGATAATGGGGGTGGAGATCTCGGAAATTTCATCTGTTTGACGAAGGATCACTTCTTCCCGGCCTTTGATAAATGTTTCGAATGTTGCAATGCCAAGGTTGTCGAGGAATTTATTGATCAATATCAGGGCATCTGCCAGTGCCTGCTGATCATTTGACAATTCAATTATAAGTGTTTTTAAGATGGCGTCTTTCAGGCTGAATACAAATACCCCGGTTTCGCGCGGTGAGAACCCCTGGCGCGCGCGGGAGATGGAAATACCGGCGAGAATTTCATAAACCGGGCTCAATCCCTCTG
Source organism: Niastella sp. (assembly GCF_045805085.1). Classification (NCBI taxonomy): domain Bacteria; kingdom Pseudomonadati; phylum Bacteroidota; class Chitinophagia; order Chitinophagales; family Chitinophagaceae; genus Niastella; species Niastella sp. Next base: position 20,855 of record NZ_JBJMLX010000206.1, on the reverse strand, counting down.
AATTAAAATCAGCTAAATTATCCCCTGTGATACCTTGCAACAACGCATCCAGCAACTCAGCACTCTGTTCGCGCAGCTCATCGTTACTCATCAGGTCTTCACGTAATCCGGCATCTGCGAGCTGCAGGCTTATCCAATCTTCTAAAATGTTTTTCTTTTTCTTTTGAAGGATCAGGCATCGCCGATATAAATAAAATGGTGCGGGATGGTGAAAGTTCAAAAAGCACCCTGGGACTTGGGTTGGGCGCCATGAAACGGTTGTGTGACACTTTTCAGGTGTACTCACTCAAAAACTGGGGCACAATTATTTTATGCCGAAAATATGTTACTGGTTTCAAGCTTCATATAAAGCCACCCATTGCAGAAATAAGATCGGTGGTAATACCCAAACCCGGAGAAACAAAATGCGGGGATAGATTTTTTTACATTGAAAACAAAAATCATATAAAGCTCTTTCTGGCCGATGGCCTGGGGCATGGTGCAGAAGCCGCCCGGGCAGTACAGGAAGCAGGTATTGCATTTTCCAGTTGTCAGGAGCTAGACCCTCCTGAAATTTTACGTTATATAAATTCAGCTGTTCGAAAAACAAGAGGATTGGTAGGGATGGTGGCCATTTTTGATATCGCTCAAAAAACATGGAACATCTGTGGCGTGGGAAATATCACCACTAAAATAAATGGTCCAACAGCAAGCAAGAATTATTTGTCCTATAATGGCATTATTGGTTTAAACCTGCCCCGTATAATGAGCGGCCAGCATATCGTACATGAAAAGGGCCAGTATATGGTAATGTGCAGCGATGGCCTTCGCAGCCGGTGGGATACCTTAAAATATACCGGGATCCTGAGATGCGATCTTACCATACTGGCTGCATCCCTGATTAAAGACTTTACCCGTGCTACCGACGATTCATCCGTAGCAATTTGTAAAATAAACACCTGACCGCTCATGGAAGATATTGCAAAGGTTGTTCTTGAAAATGAAATGGATCTGATTATCGCGCACAAACGCACCATGAAACTGGCAGAAATGCTGGGCTTGTCTCTTTCGGCTCAAACCTCTTTTGCAACCGCCGTTTCTGAGGTTGGCCGCAATGCCATCGAAAACGGCAAAAGCGGCTCACTGGTACTGAGTCTGGACGGTGAAAGGCTAAATAAACAGATCCAGTTTGTTGTTGCCACTATAAAAAATGAAAAGAACTCCTACAATAGCCTGAACGGCCTGGAATATGCCAAGAAGCTGGTTAACAAATATTCCGTTTCTACTAACAAAGACGCGGAAACCCTTATTGAGTTGTTCTATGCAATCCCCCATCGCCTGAAGCTGGATATTAACCAGCGGGATGAATGGCGTTCCATCTTCCGTAACGAGCCGGCCTTTTCACCCTACGAAGAAATAAGAAAGCAACACGAACGGTTGCAGGAATTGACTATCCAGGTGCAAAAGAACGAAGCCCAGTATAAAATGCTCACCAATTCGCTGCCCCTGATGATCTTTTCACTGAACCCGGCCGGTTTACTGGTGTATGCCAATGAATGGCTGCAAACCTATACCGGTGAAAGCATCGACTCGTTAAATTCAAACCAGTGGAAGCAGGTAGTGCACCCCAGCGACTATGATTCATTTATTTTGTTCTTTAATAAGAAAATACCTAAGGATGCCGCTTCTATTAAAACTCACGCCCGCATAAAACAAAAAGGCAGTGATGATTTTCTGTGGCACCAGGTATCCCTGTCCCCCTTCCTGAATGATCGCGGCGAACTGCAATACTGGATTGGCTATCTCGTAGACATCCATGCACAGAAAGTATATGAAGAGACCCTGAAAGATAATTTTGAATTGAAACAGGTACAGGAAGAACTGAAAGACCACCAGGAGAAACTGGAAAAATATATTGCGGAACTGAATAAAAGCAATTTCGAACTGCAGCAGTTCGCATTCGTTGCCTCGCACGATTTGCAGGAACCTGTTCGAAAACTGATGTTATACAGCGATTATATGCTTAACCGCTATACGGATAATATGGATGAAAAAGGCATTGAATATTTAAAGATCATCCATTCCGTTTCAGGCCGCATGCGTTCCCTCATCAAAGACCTGCTGGCCTTTTCACAGATCAGCAAATCCGAGATCGCTTTCAACCATGTTGACCTGAATAATGTAGCCCATTATGCCCTGCAGGACCTGCAGCTGCCTATTGAAGAAAAAAAGGCAGCCATAGATATTCAGCCGTTACCATCGGTAATAGGGGATGAAAGCCTGCTGCGCCAGTTATTTGAAAACCTCATCACCAATTCTTTAAAATATTCCAGAAAGGGTGTAACCCCTGAAATAACCATCAGGTATCAGCAGGTTGAAAACAACCACGAAATAATCTTTTCTGACAATGGGATTGGTTTCGACGAAAAATATGCGCCGCAGATCTTTAAGTTGTTCCAACGGCTGCATGCACGCGATCAGTATGAAGGAACGGGTCTGGGACTGGCCATCTGTTTAAAAATAGTTGAAATACACCGGGGAGCTATACGCGCCTCTTCCAGCGAAGGCAGAGGCGCCAGTTTTTTTGTTTCACTACCAATAAGAACTGCATAATGGAAAACACTTCATGGAAAATATTAGTAGCTGACGACGATGCCGATGACCGCGCTATTTTACAGGATGCCATGGCGGAATTAGAAGCCAGCCATGTGCTTTGTTTTGCGCAAAATGGCGAAGAGGTGTTGCGTATCCTGGGTAAAGATTTTAATGCCGGTTGCAAACCTGCATTGATCATCCTCGACCTGAACATGCCTAAATTAAACGGCACCGAAACCCTGCGCCGCATTAAAAACGATGAACGTTTTAAAACCGTTCCCGTAATCATTTACAGCACTTCCTTAAACCCCATGGAAAAGGATAAATGCATGATGCTGGGCGCCCACTCCTATATCACCAAACCGGTTACTTTTAAAGAAAGTATGGATACAGCCAGGTCATTTCTGGCATTTTGTGAGCAAATACCTACCGTCCCAACAAATTGACAGGTAATATAAACTCCCACTGGTTGGGATCGTACCCGCGCAGCTGGTTCAACATACGGCTGTAGCGGATGCCAAAACTTACATTGTATTCGTTCCACCATTTAGTATCAAAATACATTTCACCACCGGTCGATCTCCATTCCAGGTACCGGTTATCTCTAAAGAATTTCAGGTAAGTATAATCATAGAACGCATTGCCGCGCACCCGCAGGAAGTATACAATATTTCCTATCCCGAAATCAGGATATACCAGGGGAAAATGATAATTGAATCCCACCTTGTACATATCGGGGATTGAGTACTGGTTTACAGCCGGGTACCCGCGCGAAATGGGAAAGCTGCTGCCGAAACTGTAATCGCCAATGGTATCGCGCTTCTGATACGCCCCGGTGATTACCAGGTTATGGGTGCGCGCCACGCCCGGTAAATACAGGGCGGCGCTTGTTAACCATTGATACCCATTTAAGTTGTTTACAATTTGCCGGTACCGCGATAACAAACTAAAGCCAAACCTTGGATAAATATGTTGTTTCGCCACCTGTGATTGCAGGGTGAAGGTTACCGAGGCATCAAAAAATTCAAACTGCTCATTGGTAAACCTTTTCTTACTGGCCAGCGTGTAATTAACCTGGTGATGGTTGATGCCGCCCGAAATATTCAACTGGCGATACAACCGGCCGCTGTTAAAAGTAAAAGGGAACTGCAGGCCTAACCGGCCGTTCAGTTCATTCCACGTTCTGTAAGGGGTGTCTGTTTCCTTACGATCGAAGGTTTCTGCCACGCCAAGGGTGAGGTAAGGGAACCAGGCGCCATACACCGCAGTGGCGCCTACTTCTTTGTATTTTTCATCAGTATTATAATTGAAATAGATCTCGGTTTGCAGGGTGTTCAGTACGTTCTCGCCAATAAGGGAGAACGTATAATCCGGATCGGAAATATAAGGCCGCCAGCTGTGGAAATTAACCAGGTTGAACGCTTTATGATACCGGCTGATGGGGTATGGCCGGGTAGTATCCACGCCGATGGGTGTATCCAGGTTTAACCCCGTGAGATCAAAAGGCGTCATCGTTGCCTGTGTAAACGCTTCAGCGCTTACTGGCTGCCAGCTTTCGGCCCCCAGTGATTCTTGCACCAGGTGATAGCCCGCCGCCGTAAAAGCCGTATAAATGGCCTTATTATTCAAAGCGCTCCATTGGTAATTGCCGGTGCCTTTATTGGCCGGGGTTTGAACCTGGTATAATTGTTTGTTCACCAGGGCCAGCAGGTCATCCTGCTGATGCCCAGCAGCAGTAAAGGTAATGGTATCGCCATGCACCGACGGAAAACCTACTACCCGTCTTGAAAGCGGTAATAATTCTTCTATTGAACCATTGTTGATATTCACCAGCGCCAGGGTGTTTTCGCCGGTTGTGGTACGAACCGCCGCCACCACTGTTTGCGGATCATAAAACTTCGGATGGCTATAGAACAACTGTTTGGGATTGGGCACCTTTTTTAAAACAGCGCCGGTTGTTGCATCCAGGATATGTAACCCGGCAGCCCCGCCGGGTTGTACGGCTACCGCTACAATGGTTTTTCCATCGGCTGAAATATCAGGTGCAAAGTATTTTGACAGATGCGTGATGGCGCGCTCCCTGCCCGTATGCACATCCATTACCCTGATCACGCTGTAGTCCTTCCAGGCCCAGCGTACATCAGCTTCATAGGCGGCATATACAATGCGGCCATTGCGATACGAGAAATAATTATCCAGCGAAATAGCTTTTGTTTTCAGGCGGGTATCGGTACCGGTAGTAAGGTTGCGCAAATAAAACGCGGGTATTTTTTTATAACTGCTTTTTACCAGCACCACGGTATTGGCATCTACCCACTGCGGAAATTCATCATCACCCGCAAAATGTTTTTGTTGTTTGGCCCAGTCGCTTACCGCATCGGTCCCTAAAGAATCGCTGCCGGCCTTAAAATAGTTGATCGCATTTTTGCGGAATTCCTTATAGGTGATATTAGTGTATTTTTTTATCGCATGTTGAAAAGGATAGAACACGCCGTTGAACCGAACGGCGTCATCGGTCACGTTCTTCCAGAAATCGGGCCCATGCTTTTCGCGCCCATAAGCCACCTGCATATATCCCAACCGGTAATGATCGGGCACAAAATCACGCAATGACCCATTGCGCAGCTTCATCCAGGAATAATTTTTATTGGCCCTCCACAATGACCGGTAATCATTAAAGAAGAACGATAACCGTCCCCTGCCCTGCTGGCTTTTCAGGGTTTCCTGGTACACGGCATCGCCCTCCCAGAACCAGTTGGGTACGGCGGCGCTGTTGGCCAGGGAAAGCCCATCCTGTCCGAACAGGTAATACGCCGCCCGCGATAGTCCTTTACGGAAGTTATTGAACTGCTGTACATGTCTGAATTCATGCAGGGCCAGGGAATGCGACCACAGCGTGGTGCCCAGGTCGAACGGGTTTTGTGACGGCATCAGGTTAAACTCACTGCGCCAGGGGCCCAATGCCACATAGGCATTGGAGATAGTTGTATAGGGTTGTAATACGATGCTGATCTTACGTAAGCGGTTGCCAATGGTGGGGGCGGTTTGTATGGCCAGCTTTTGCACGGAGGCGGCTATATCTGCCGCCTGTTTCTCAAGCCCCAATCCTTCGGGAAAAATAACCCGGATGCTGTCGTTATTGATCTGGTTCCATTTGGTAGCGGGGGAATGACCGCCAAACTGTTGCGCCTGGATAAAACAATAAAGAGGCATACAACAGATGATTAGAAAAAGCTTTCTCATTCAATGATAATGTAGGCTGAAAATAATGCTTTTTTCTATATAGGAGTGAAAAGTTGACCAGTTAACCGGTTGACCAGTTAACCAGGCCTTTAAAACGACAGTCCTCCCCCAGCCCGTTCCCTCCTTCTCCCTTTTGTATTCCCTTTATCAACACCGTCAACCATATCAACTATATCAACCTTATCCTCTGTCAACTTTCTGGTCAACTGGTTAACTGATCAACTGGTCAACTTGCCCTCTGTATCAACCAACCTTCGTATCTTGGGCCCATGCTTTCGTTATTAGCTTTGGCCGTAGCGCCCGGGGCCGCTATTACTATTTACATCTATTCGCGGGATAAATATGACCGGGAGCCATTAAAGCCCCTGCTGATCTCCTTTTTACTGGGTATGGTAGCTACGGCGCCGGCCATTCTTATTCAAACCCTGTTAAAACCGGTGCTGTTCATCAGGTTCCCCAACTTCGATATCACCTATTACTTTTTATTGGCATTTATTATAGTGGCCTGTAGCGAAGAAGGCAGCAAGTATGTAATGCTGCGGTATTACGCCTATCGCAACCAGGCATTCAATGAACCTTTCGATGGCATTATTTACTCGGTCATGATCAGTATGGGTTTTGCCACCCTGGAGAATATCGGTTATGTATTGAATTATGGTTTTAAAACAGGTATCATCCGCATGTTCGTATCGGTTCCCTCCCATGCCGCTTTTGCCGTGCTGATAGGCTACCATGTGGGACTGGCCAAATTCGATGCACCCAATGCCATTAAGCATATTATCAAAGGTTTTCTGCTGGCCGTTTTCTTTCATGGCGCCTTCGATTTCTTTTTGCTGTTACAAGGCAGTACCCAGGTAAAAAAGTATATCTCCAACTGGCCGCTGATCGTTTGTGCGCTGGTAGCCTGGTTTATTGCCATCCGCATGTCTGTTAGGTCCATCCGCCTGCATGAAGAACTGTCACGGCAGCAGCACATCAAAAACGATGAAGCAATTGCAGAAAAAGTGTAATAATTTTGCGCCCTATGATAAAAATTCGCCTTGCAAACGAACACGACCTTACCACTGTTGAACGGCTGGCGCGGGAAATATGGCCTGTTGCCTATGATGGCATTGTGCCGCCGCAACAACTGGCCTATATGCTCGACCTCATTTACAACAACGCCACCCTGCGCGACCAGTTACTGAACCAGCACCATACTTTTTTAATGGTAGAACAGGATGGGAACCCCGTAGGCTTTGCGGCCTACTCCACCGTAGCACCGGGAGTTAGCAAACTGCATAAACTGTACGTGCACCAAAGCACCCAGGGCCAGGGCCTTGGCAAAATGCTCGTCGATCATATTATAGCGCAACTTACCCCCCAATCATTCCACACATTAAGACTGAATGTAAACCGCTCCAATAAAGCCCGGTTCTTTTATGAGAAACTAGGTTTTGAAATTAAAAAAGAAGAAGATGTGGATATCGGAAGCGGCTATTTCATGGTAGACTTTGTTATGGAAAAAAAATTGTAGTTTTTTAGTTATTGAGTTCTTTAGTTTGTTAGTTAAACAACTAACAAACTAAAGAACTAACGAACTATTCACTCTCTTTTCCCATCGCCGATAACTTCATCTTCATCGCCAATTCATGACCAAAGTATTTTTCAATCCTTTTCTCAACAAGGATTATAACGGGGGTCAGTACTACAGCCATCAGGAATTTGTAGGTATAGTTCATCATCCCGATAGCCAGGATCTGCTGCCAGGTAAAGATGCCTGAAAATGCAATGAACAGTACAATGTAGCTATCTACCAGCTGCGATACTACTGTAGAACCGGTAGCACGTAACCATACATATTTTTCACCGGTGCGTTTCTTGATCTTATGAAACACGGTCACATCAACGATCTGGCTTACCAGGAAAGCTACCAGGCTGCCGATAATGATCCGCATACCCTGGCCAAAAATGCCATCAAATGCCAGTTGCATATCAGGAACGCCCTGGTCTTTTCTGCTGAACACCCAAAAATCAGCAGCAGGCACATGAATAGCCAGGTAAAACATCAGGAAGGCATAGGAAATAAGTCCAACAGCAATAAAACTGATGCGGCGTACTGCTTTGGGCCCATAAAATTCATTGATAATATCGGTCATCACAAACTCCAGCGGCCACAATAACACCCCACAGGTAAGGGTAAAAGCCAGTCCATGCTGACCGAACATGGTAATATTGGCCGGATGGGTACCCAGTAACTTTTCCAGTGAAAATAACTTGGTGCCAATACATTCCGCAATAAGGGCATTGGCAACAAAAAAAGCTGTAAAAAACACAAACAGACGGGTTGGTTTATCCTTAATAATGGATTGGATCATTTTATAAAAAGTATTATCTGGGGAAATAAAAAAAGAAAATTAGTAATTATAAGCCACCTCGGAAAATGTTTCAATACCGGTTTCCGTTGCAACATAAATGCAAGAACAAAGCTGTTTACTACCAGGTTCAACAAAAAAGCGATCAAAATCCCTAAAATTAACACGAGGGATACCATTTGGCTGGGTTGCCCTTCTTTGAGTATGGGATAAAAGCGCATGCCCCATACCAATACGAAGCAGACATTACAAATAAAAGCCACCCGACTGAAAAATATTAAACTTTGCATATAGCCTTAACTTGCTGTAAAATTGCATTATTTTGCCCAACTATTAATTTTTTGCAATAATGAAGAAAACACTTTGGCAACAGGTAATGCCCCATCTGGTATCCATTGCTATTTTTTTAGTGGTCGCCTTATTTTTTGCCAAACCCGCCCTGGAAAGCGGTGTGGTGATGAAACAGGGCGATATTACCAACTGGGAAGGCATGAGCCACCAGTCGTTTCAATATAAAGAAAAACATGGCCATTTTCCTTTATGGACACCTGCCATGTATGCGGGTATGCCGGCTTACCAGATTGCCATGGAGGGCCCCTGGACACCATTGGGTATTGTAGATACAGTAATGAAACTGGGATTGCCCAAACCCATCAACATATTCTTCCTGGCCAGTATTTGTTTTTATTTCCTGTGCATTTGTCTGCGTATTCGGCCCTGGGTGGCTGTTATTGGCGCACTGGCATTTGCCTATAGTACCACCTTCCCGATCTTCATCACTGCCGGACACGAGACTCAAATGCTGGCGCTGGCCTACGCACCCGCTGTATTGGCCGGCATCATTTTATTATTCGATAAAAAATACATCAGTGGCTTCATTGTAACTACCGTATTCACCGGTTTGCAGATCTCGGCGGGTCACCAGCAGGTAAGCTACTATATGTTCCTGGTGATCGGCATTATGGTACTGTTCTTTTTAATAAATGGGATCAGGGCGGGCAATACGGCGCCGTTGTTAAAAGCGATCGCACTCATCGCTGCAGGCTGTTTCTTAGGCATCATGGTAAATGCAGTTACCCTGTTAACCGTATACGATTATTCAAAAGAATCGAAACGCAATGGCCAGCTGGTAATGGATAAAAAACAAAACTCCAACGAAGTGGTGAGTGGCGATAAAACAAAAGGCTTAAGCAAGGAATATGCATTCCAATGGAGTTATGGCTGGCAGGAATCAATGACCCTGATGTTCCCCGGTGCACAGGGTTATGGCTATCATGCTGCTGAACGCGATAACGACCAGTTCCTGTATCCCAAACTTACGGAGAGCTCGCATGTTGCCAAATTCCTGACCGACAAACTAAACGTACCCGAAGAGCAGGCAAGCAATGTAGCGCTTCAATTAAGCGGCAATTTATACTGGGGCGATCAGCCATTCACTGCAGGCCCCATTTACCTGGGCGCCATTGTATGTATGCTGTTCATTTTTGCCATGGTTTACCTCGATGGCACCCACAAATGGTGGATATTGACAGCCGCCATCCTGGGCGTGTTGATGGCCTTAGGCAAACACTTCCCTGCATTCAACTACTTTCTGTTCGATTATTTCCCGTTCTATAATAAATTCAGGGTGCCTACCATGGCGCTTGAAATTACCGGCCTGGTAGTTCCCATTGCCCTCGCGCTGGGCCTGGAAAAACTGATAACCAGTACTGCCATTGACCTCAAAAAACTACAACTGGCCGCCATTATCATTGGCGCTGTGTTTGTAGTGGCTGCAGGCGTGTATTTCACTTCCGACTACAGCATCGAGAATAAGAAACGCACCGTTGCCATGACACAGTTGATGAGTGGTGGCCCGAATGCCAATATGAGAGCCGCCATGGATTCCATCGAGCGGCAGTATCCGGCTGAAATAGACAATCACGTGTATGAAAACTTCTTATATCAAACCAAGGGCGATGCAGCCACTGCCAAAGGTTTGCTGACCGCTTTGCGCGAAGACCGCCAAAGCGCCTTTGGTTCCACCATCCTGCGCTCGTTGCTCTTTGTGCTCCTGGCCATGGGTATCATGTATCTTTTTGTCATTAAAAAGATCAACGCCCTGATAATGCTGGCCGGGGTGGGATTATTAACTGTCATTGACCTCCTGGGCATGGACAGCAACTACCTGAACAGTTACAGTTTTGGCAGCAAGGAAAACTATGAAGCCTCAGAATTTCCTTTAACCCCTGCCGACCAGGCCATTCTGCAGGACAAAGATCCCAACTTCAGGGTATTGAATACTGCGTCTGGCGCCAATCCGTTTATTGGCGATTCACACACTTCTTATTATCACAAATCAATAGGTGGTTATCACCCGGCACGTTTGGGTATTTATGACGATCTGATAGAGTATCAACTCTCCGGTCAGCCCAACTTTAACGTGCTCAACATGCTGAATACAAAATATGTAATTCAGCAAACCCAGCAACAGGGTGGCGTTATGGCGGCGCCTAATCCAAACGCATTAGGGAATGTATGGTTTGTAAAAAATGTGAAATTTGTAAATGGCCCTGTTGAGGAAATGAAGGCCCTGAACAATTTCAACCCCGCCGAATTGGCCATTGTTGACAATAAGTTCAATGCACAGATCACGGGCTGGCAGCCTGCCGACAGCAGCGCTACTATCAAACAAACCGCTTTCGATTTCGAGAACATTACATACGAAAGCAACAGCGCCGCGCCGCACCTGGCCGTGTTCAGTGAGATCTTCTATAAAGACTGGCACGCATACATTGATGGTAAAGAAGCGCCTGTTGCCAAGGCCGATTATGTGCTGCGCGCATTGCTGATACCAGCCGGCAAGCATAGTATTGAATTCAAATTCATTCCCAAAATGTATAACACAGGCAGCATGCTTACAGGCATTGCTGGCTGGATAATTCTGCTGCTTCTGTTAGCGTTCATCGGCCAGCTTGTTTGGCCTATGATAAATAAAAAGAAAACAGTAGCATAAGCCAGTTATAATTAAACCTGTTGCTCCCGGCAGAGCAACAGGTTTCTTTTTTATGAAAGCAAAACAAGTACACCTTGCATCCCTGGTTTCTTACAGGATCTTTCCCCCGGTCATGGGCGGACAAAGAGCCGTTGCCTTATACTGCAAGTATATAGCAAGGCATGTACGGTTTACCTGCATCACTACCGGTAATAACGATCCGGCGGCAGCCGATGGATACGAGGTTGTACCCGTTTGGACAGCTTCCCCTCTCCGGTATATCAATCCTTTCCGTTTCTTTACTATCCGGTCGCTCATCCGCAAACGAAATATTACCCATCTCCAGCTTGAACATCCGTATTTCGGCTGGCTGGGACTGTTGTTAAAATGGTTTACAGGCGTACGGCTGATAGTGCGCTCACATAATATTGAAGGCTTACGCTGGAAAGTTATGGGCAAATGGTGGTGGAAGATCTTGTGGCATTACGAAAAATACGTACATCAGCAGGCGGACTATAATTTTTTCATAACGGATGAAGACCGCCAGTATGCCATTCAACATTTTAAATTACAGCCACAGCGGTGCCTGCTCATAACATATGGTATTGAATGGAATACGCCACCCCCGCCCGGGGAGAAAGAAGCGGCCAGAAAAATATTGTTGTCAAAACATGCTATACCCGGCGATCATTGCATTTTATTATTCAACGGGGCCTTTAACTATAAGCCCAACCTGGATGCACTGGAACGGATCATTCATGAAATATACCCGGCATTACAAAAAAACAGGTCCTTTAAATATACCATTCTTATCTGCGGTAAAGACATTCCACCGGCCATTAGCCAGTTAAAGCAACCCAATTTTATTGTTGCCGGTTTTGTGGATGATATTACCACTTATCTTAAAGGCGCTGATATTTTTTTAAATCCCATTACCGAAGGTGGAGGTATAAAAACAAAACTGGTAGAAGCACTGGGATATAATATGAGTGCGGTTTCTACCAGCCATGGCGCTATAGGCATCGATGCCCGCATCTGTAACGGTAAGCTGCAAATAACAGATAATATTTCACCCGATTTTGCTGACAAAATAATGCAGCTGGCTACTTACAACGCGGATATTCCTCCTGCCTTTTTTGAACAATTTTATTGGGACAGTATTGCTCAACAAGCGATCCGCTTTATTACCTGATACCAAACCGCGCCAGAAATTCATCTTTACGGCGGGTGGCCACTTCAATCAGCACACTATCGCTCATTTCTATCAGCCCGCCTCTTCCCTTGTGGTATTTCTTCACAAAGTTCAGGTTTATGATGTGCGAGTTATGAATGCGGAAGAACAGATCGGGCGGCATTATTTCTTCGTATTCTTTAATGATGCGCGATGAAACGTATTTCTGGTTATCGGTAACATGCACATAGGTATAACCACCCTTGGCCTCAAAACGAATGATCTCCGCCAGCTGAATAAATATCAGTCCATCGTTATCGGGCAGGGCGATCTTTTGCAGCAAAGAATTGGGTTTACTGATGTTGAACATCAGGTTCTGCAACTGTACATTAATGTTCTTGATCCGGATCCTGTCTTTTGCCTTTTGCACCGCCATTTTTAATTCCTCGATGCTTACAGGTTTTAACAGGTAATCGAGCGCACTGTATTTAAAGGCCTTTAACGTATATGCATCAAAGGCAGTAATAAAAATAATTTCAAAGTCAATGGGCATAATTTTGTCGAGCAGGTCAAATGCATTCCCATGTGGCATTTCAATATCCAGGAAAACCAGGTCGGGATGTGTTTCAGCGATCAGCGGCATGGCCGTTTCAGCACTAACGGCCTCCCCGATTATGCGAACATCGGGGCAGCATTCGTTCAGCAGCCCATTCAGGATGCGAATGTTTTTTGGTTCGTCGTCTACGATCAGTGCGTTAATCATACAGCAAAGAAATGAATATATTATAATACAGGAAAATAGATTGTCACTCTGGTCCCCAATGAATTGTGAAAATTATCTTCCAGATCGTCTATCCACATCCGGATCTTCAGCGCATGCTCCCGGTTGTACATCTCTATCCTGTCTGCCGTTAGGGATAAACCCTTAGACTGGTAATTAATGGGCGACACACTCTTATACTGCATAGCTGCCTTTCTGCCAATGCCATTATCTTCCAGGATACAGATCAGGTAATCACCATCGCGTTTTACGGTAATCGTTACAACACCGTTTTTATCCTTCCGGAAACGCAGGCCATGACGTACGCTGTTCTCCACAAATGGCTGCAATATCATTGGCGGGATATAATAAAGAGTCGGATCGACCCCTTTTTCCATATTCACCACCCAGGAAAAAGCATCTTCCAGGCGTGTTTTTTCAATATCCAGGTAATTCTTAAGATAATCCAGTTCTTCTTCCAACCTGATCTCGGGCCGGGAAGAAAAATCAAGTGTTTGCCTGATTAGCCGGGAGAACCCCGAAATGAATTTATTGGCGCCCGCCACATCAGCATCCATTACATATTGCTGAATAGAGTTTAAGCTGTTAAAAATAAAATGCGGGTTCATCTGCGCCTTGCGCGACAATTGCTCCAACTCACTGATCCGTTTGTTGATCGCCGTTTTTTCCTGTTCCTTGCGTCTGATGCGTTGCACGATCAGCAGCACAACCAACCCGGTAATGGCCAAAAACAGCAATCCTGCCAATGCCTTAAACCAGTTTTTTTCATACAACAGTTGCTCCACCGTAAACCGGGCTACCAGTAACTGGCTGTGTACATCGAATTTATTGATGGCCTGCAACTGTAATTCATAATCACCGGATGGCAGGGCCGGAAAGTTCAAAAAGGTTTCACGGGTCTCGTACCAGTTACTATCAAGACCCAGTAAGCGATACCGGTAGCGAATGTCGCCCGTTGATTTATAGGAAATACCCACATAATCGAACTGAATGTTGTTCTTTTTATGCGGGATAAGGACCGGCGCAAGATCCGGATAATAAGCGTCGCCTCCGACGGAAATATTAATAAACCGCAGGTCGCAGCGCGAATCGCCGGCTATTTTGCCTTCATCAAAATAAGTAACACCTTCGGGTGTACCTACAAACACCTTGTTATGATAAACATATACCACGTTGATGATGTCAGACGCCAACCCATCGCCGGTGGTATACTTTTTCAGCGGGTAGGTGGTATCATCGATGCGGATCTTATTTAGTCCTTTGTTGGTGCCCACCCACAGGTTATTATCTTCCAAAAAAAGCGTGCGGCAGATGTTACCGGCCAGGCCCTGTTCCTGTTTAATATGGGCTATTATTTTTTCGTTCCTGAAGGCAACAAGACCGCCGCCAAAGGTAGCCACCCAAAGTACATTATTGGTATCGCGGGTAATTGCGGCTATACGTGCTCTGAAAAGAGCAAACCGGTCGCCCAGGAATTGTTTGGCCCCATTGGGCAGCAGCCGGTATAAACCATTCAGGGAGCCAATATAAAAGGTATCATTCCTGGCAAAAGCGCAGGTAGCCCGCTCCCGCCAGATGGTATCTTTTATGGCAAGGGTATTTTGATTGATGCGAAAGATATCATGGTCAGTGATCACCAGCAGATCATCCTTATACGGGAATAAATTTTTCACGGTAATACGGGCTATCGGATCAAACCATCTTACCCGGGGCGTATACTGTAAAATGCCTCTGGGCGTGCCGCCAATAAGATGCCCAGCTGAATTTTTAAACAAGGCAACCACACCCTGGGTTATCCCCATTGTGTCCAGCCTCAATTTGCGTTCTTCCTTCCCGGTGTTCGCATTCAGCCAGTGAATATAATTCCTGTCGCTGCCCACTGCAATGGAATTACCATCCCGGGCAAATGACAAAACCTGTTGGTTGGAATTATAATCCTTGAACCTGGTATTTAAAACAAAGGCGGAATTCAACCGGTAAACCCCCTGCCCCATCGTGGTAAACCACAAATTCCCTTCTTTATCCCTTTTAATATTAGTAACCCGTATATCTGGCAGAAAGTGCTGTACACTATCGGGATTATTAATATTATAAACATACGCGCCCCAGGGGGAATTCATACTTACCGTATGATCATCAATAATGGAAAAACCGTATTGTTCCTGAGTGGCAGGCACTATGATGGTTTTTCCGGTTTTAAATGAATGCAGTGTATTTTGCCAATAGTTGCTACGCAGCGCCATTATATTTTCGTTCACGGCTGCATAGAGCACATATGACCAATAATCCAGCTTTTTTTCCAGGTTGAACAGGCGGTTGCTGTACTCATACATCCTGATGGAGTCTATTACCCAAAAATTACCGGCAGGATTTCGGCCAACAGCCGCCAGGTTCTGCATAGGTATGCCCTGGATGCTGTTCATCGTATATACTTCATTATTAGCGGTTACGTGGTGAAGCTGATTGATCTCCATCAACAACAGATCGCCTCGGTCATTTTCGGCATAACGCATTACGTAATTGTTCACGTGGATGTGCCGTAACAGCGTATCATTTTCCGGGGTATGGAACTTTCCTTTATAATAATAACAGATCGATTTTTTAAACGGTGAGATCCAGACCCGGCCCCTTGAATCGGTGAATAATTGTATCACTTCATTATCAGGCAGCCCGTCATCTATGGTAAAGGTCCTGAAATGCGTACCATCAAAACGGGTTAACCCGGCTTCAGTACCAAACCACATAAACCCGTCATGGTCCTGCGTCATGCAATACACGGTAGAGCTGGCCAGTCCTTCCTTGCTGTCATAGCGGGTATAACCGTATTCCTGGCTGAAAAGGAATTGTGGGCAACTAACCAGTAAAACCAGGAACCATCTAATGCTCATATTAACAATAAAAATAAAAGATATTCAATATTAAACAACAGGGAAATTTATTGTTACCCTTGTTCCTAATGCAACGTGCATGTCATCTTCCAGGTCATCGATTTGCATGGTGATCTTTTGCGCATGTTCCTGGTTGAACAAATTTATCCGGTCGGCTGTCAGCGATAATCCTTTCGATTGATAACTGATGGGAGAAATGCTTTTATACTGCATGGCCGCTTTTCTGCCCACGCCATTATCTTCCAGGATGCAAACCAGGTGATCGTTCACCCGTTTTACCATAATGGTTACTATCCCGTTTTTATCTTTGCGAAACCGCAAACCGTGCCGCACACTATTCTCTACAAAAGGCTGCAGGATCATGGGCGGAATATAATGTTCCACGGGATCTACGGCCTTATCAACCTCTACATGCCAGTTAAAAGCCCCTTCCAATCTCGTTTTTTCAATTTCCAGATAATTGGTAAGGTAATCCAGTTCTTCTTCAAGGGTTATTTCTGGTTTTGAAGAAAAATCAAGCGTTTGTCTGATCAGCCGCGAGAAGCCGGAGATGAATTTATTGGCGCCGGCCACATCAGCATCCATCACATATTGTTGTATGGAGTTTAAGCTGTTAAAAATAAAATGCGGGTTCATCTGCGCCTTGCGCGACAATTGTTCCAGGTCGCTGATACGTTTTATGAGGATTGTTTTTTCGTGCTCCCGCTTTCTGATGCGCCGGATGAACAACCACACCGTTAAACCGGTAACTGTCAGGAACAACAAGCCAACCAACACCCGGAAACCTGTTTTCTCATACAACAGCTTTTCGATGGTGAACGCATAGCTGACTACGTTGCTGCTTACATCAAATTTATTGATGGCCACCAACTGCAGGGTATAATCACCTGAGGGTAAAACCGGATAGGTTAAACTGGTTTCCCGCGTTTCATTCCAGGCGCTATCGAGCCCCAGTAAGCGGTAACGGTAGCGCACATCCCCGGTTGATTTATAGGAAATGCCCACATAATTAAATTGGAGGTTATTTTGCGCATGAGGAATTTGAACGGGCGCCTCGCCCTGGTAATATGTTTTACCGCCTACAGCAATGTCGGTAAACAACAGATCGCACCTCGACCGGCTGATGATCTTCGCTTCATCAAAATAAGTAATACCTTCCGGTGTTCCTGCAAACACCTTGTTATTTTCTACAAAAATGGTATTGATAATATCCGAAGCCAGTCCGTCACTGATGGTGTATTTTATAACCGGGTAATTGGCCTTCGCCAGATTCACTTTATTGAGTCCTTTATCTGTACCCACCCACAAATAATCACCATTGCAGTACAAAGCGCTGCAAACATTACTTGTTAATCCGTTTTGCCGGTTTAAAATAGTGGTTATGCGGCCGTTCTTATAACCAATAAGGCCATCACCATAGGTGCCTATCCATAAAACGCCGGTTACATCCCGGGCAATGGCGGTTACCCGGGCTCTTAAAGCAGGCAGTTTTTCTCCCAGGAACAGGATCTCCCTGTTGGGCATTCGGCAATATACTCCGTTTAACGTGCCTATATAAACGGTGTCGTGACTGGCAAAAACGGCAGTTGACCGTTCATGCCATATGGTGTCTGTTATTTTGAATGTTATGGGATCCATCACAAACACATTGTCTTTGGAAGCTACATATAAGCGATCACCATTTAAAAAAAAAGACTTTACCGCAACATGATTTATCGAGGGGCCACGTTCAAAATGTGGCTTTAATTGAAAAATGCAGAGTGTGGTTGCGAACACAATATATTTATCCCTGTAAACACTCAAAGCATTTACTTTACCGCCGCCTTCATTCAGCCGGATCTTCTCCTCTTTAAGTTTTCCCGTTGTTCTGTTTAACTGATACAGATCAGCCAACTCGGTCCCTGCAAGAATAGATTTTTTGTAAGGGGCCAATTCAAAAACCTGGGAAACTATATTATTCGCCCTGATCCTGATATTTAAAACAAAGGGGGAGCTTAATTTGTACAACCCATGCCCCAACGTAGAAAGCCAGAGATTCCCTTCTGCATCCCTGAACATATTACTTACTGATAAACCCGGCAAAAAATGGAAGGCGCTATCAGGCTTGTTTATATTGAACATCATGGCGCCTTCCCTTGTTGCAATCCCAACATGCTCCTTATCGATCAAATTAAAATTGTTATGAATGGTCATGAATGGGAAGGTCAATGTCTGGTCTTTATCGAATGAATACAGGGCGGAACGGGCGGCATCCCTGCGCCAGACCATCGACTGCGCATTGATGGCATAATACAAAGGATGGCTGGTGTAATTGGACAGCGTTTTTTTTAACCGGAAATCTTTATTATTGAAATCATAGACCCGGTTATCATCTACCACCATAAATCCATTAACGGCCCCGGCGCAGATACCGTTTATACTAACCACCGGCCTGCCATCAATTGAGTCAATGACAGTAACCTGGCCATCTACTGTAACCAGGTGCAGCTTTTTCAATTCCTGCATAAGAATATTACCGGCCTTATCTTCTGCAAAAGCCATTACATTATCATTGATGCGCAGGCGCTTTAATACCGGATCGTTGGCCGGCGTATGTATCTTTCCTTTATAATAATAACAAACAGATTTTTTGAATGGGGCTATCCATACCCGGCCTTTTGAATCAGCAAATACCTGGATCACCTCATTATCGGGCAAACCGTCCTCCCGGGTGAAATTTTTAAAATGGGTGCCATCGAACCGGCTTAATCCGCCTTCGGTACCTAACCACAAAAAGCCATCCCGGTCCTGCGTCATGCAATACACGGTAACTCCTGCCAGTCCATCTCTGCTGTCGTAATGGGTATAGCCATATTCCTGGCTGTAAATAAACAGCGGACAAAGGAGTAGGTAAAAAAAGAGGAAAAAAATACGGTTCATAATACCTTATAAAAATAAGGTTTATTGGCTAATATCCTTGGCAGGAAACGCCAAATGCGGGCCATATTGCCTGTAAACCGGGATGCTAACCCGAAATCAGCAAAGGGATTGCGTAACCGAAAACTATTTTCAATAAAACTGCCTGTAAAGAACAGGGGAATGGTAAACGTATAAAATGCCAGTTGTACCAGTAACCAGCCAGCGCCAAATTGCTTGCGGATGCGTACAAAATTCGAGAGCATGATCTGCAGGCCTTTCCGGTCGTACAGGTTATAATACCCTTTACCGGAAGAACCAAAAGCTTCATTGGCCGACTCTCCCTGGAGGTGGATCACTTTATATTGTCCGTAAATGCAAAGCTTGCCGATCCTGCGTAAGCGGCCACACCATTCGGCTTCCTCGGCATACAGAAAGAAATCTTCATCCAGTAACCCGGCCTTTTCGATAGCTGTTCTCTTTACCATTAAAAAGGCGCCATTGATCCAATCCACTTCTACCAGGTTGCTCGAATCGGGCACATTCGGCTTTTTAACCTTTACCACATTACCCAGCCATTTTATAAAATTGCCCAGGTAAGGCAGGGGCAGCAGGTAGTTCAGTCCGCCCTTCATAACATAATTGCCCGAGATCTGCGGACTACGGTCTGTATTCAGCAACTGAACCCCGCAGGCTACATACGCGGAGGAGATAAACTGCCGGTAACAACCTTCAATGGCATTGTCTTCGTTCAGCGTGTCGGAATTCAACAACAATACTACCTCAGCGGAAGCCTGGCGAATGCCTTCATTATTAGCCCGGGCAAAACCGGCGTTATACGACAGCTGGATCCATTTCACCTGCGGAAATGCAGTGGTCACTAATTCCCGGCTGTTATCGCCGGAAGCGTTATCAACAACAATAACTTCTGCCAGGTGAGCCGGTGTTTGCCCATAAACCGTTTTCAGGCAATCAATAAGTAACCGGGGAGTTTTGTAATTAACTATAATAATGCTGAGATCGGCCATCCATTAAATTTTGACAGCAATTCTTCCTGTATAATCAATGCGGTTTAATAATAAGGTTGAACCGGCGGCAAAATATTCGTCCACCGCTTTTCTGGCGCCCTGCCAATGTCCGTAATCATCGAGAATGAGCACGCCCTGTTTACACAAAAGGGGGTACAGGTGAATTAATTCATGCCGGGTCGATTCGTACCAGTCGGTATCCAGTCTCAATAAAGCTATTTTTTCAGGAATGGTATGTGGGATGGTGTCCTCCACCTTTCCTTTACAGAACACGATCTTACCCGAGGGGTATCCCGTGCGCTGCATATTGGCTTTCACCTCATCGATGGTTGAGTAACACCAGATATTTTCCGTTTTTTCAGCGGTATTTAATTGAGATTCCGCAGTACTTCCATGAAGGTCTTTATCATCATCGGTTGGCTCCGACATTCCTTCATACGTATCATACATATAAATTGATCTGTTGTCAACGCCTAATTCTTTCAGGGTAAGCGCAATGATCATGCTGCTGCCGCCTTTCCAAACACCGCACTCTACAAAATCGCCTGGCAGGTTGTGGTCAATAATAAAGTGAATGCTTTGATACAATGAATACATTCTTTCAATGGAACTCATCGTAAAATCCCGCACCTGTTCGTAAATAGCCATAAACTTCGCATCGGCATAAATATCCTCTGCCTGCTCAGCGTGGTTCACTTTCTTTAACGTGAAGTTAAATGGCTTTAACAATCTATTAATAAACCCTGTCATTTGCATGGATTAATGGGCCAAAGTTAATGTCATATTTCCTTATTCCCACATATTGAAACCCGCTTTTAAAACAATCGTTAAAAATAAGCGCAATCCCGCTATTTTTGCACGAATGGCCAATACCATGGACAATATAGAAAAAAATGTACATCCGGGATTTAATCCTCCCATCACCCATCCGGGGTACCTGGTCCGTT
>NZ_JBJMLX010000205.1:0-13729 GCF_045805085.1 Niastella sp. | reverse complement strand
TGTGGATAGGGTTCTACCTGGTGAAAGAAAATCAGTTGGTGCTTGCTCCCTTTCAGGGACCGGTTGCCTGTACCCGCATCAAAAAGGGGAGAGGTGTTTGTGGCGCCAGCTGGGAAAAAGCGCAAACCATCGTTGTGCCCGATGTAGAAAAATTCCCGGGACATATTGCCTGCAGCAGTAAGTCGAGATCGGAAATTGTTGTTCCGGTAATTCGCGACAACAAGGTGATGGGCGTGTTGGATGTGGACAGTGAACACCTGGCTGCATTTGATGAAACCGATAAACAATTCCTGGAAGAGATTGTAGATCTCATCATTTTCGAATAGCTAACATTTGCTTGAAATATGAAAAGAAGAAACTTTATCCAGAACGCTGCCATCACTTCTTCTGGTTTACTTGCAGGAAAATTATCTTATGCAGCTCCGGCAAAAGCTGGTAAAAAAGAATTGTTTGAATTAAGGGAATACGAAATTCATTTTGGTGGAAATCAGAATGCGTTGCATGCTTATCTCGAGAAAGCATTAATTCCTGCCTTCAATAAATTCGGTGTTAAGACTGTTGGCGTTTTCAAAGAAATTGGAAAGAGCGAACCAGCCAAAGTATATGTATTGATTGTCTATCCTTCAATGGAAGATTACGGGGATATCAATATGAAAGTAAAGTCAGACAATGACTTTAAACAGAACAGTGCCGAGTGGGATAAAGTGCCGGCCGATAAACCGGTTTTCAACAGATATAATTCTTCGCTGTTGGTGGCCTTTGATAATATGCCTTCATTAAAAGTACCGGCTAAGGAAACACGCATTTTTGAATTGCGTACTTACGAAGGGTACAATGAAGATGCGGTGCGAAGAAAAGTGAAAATGTTCAACACCGAAGAGTTCACCATTTTTGATAGAACAAAACTGAACCGGGTATTTTTTGGTGAAGCCATTGCCGGACCCAATCTTCCATGTTTAACGTATATGATCACGTTTAAAGATATGGAAGAACGTGATAAGAACTGGGCGGCATTTGGCGCCGATGCTGATTGGAAAAAAGTATCTAACGATCCAATGTATGCAAACACCGTTTCAAATATTCGACGCGTGTTTTTAGAACCCGTTCCATATTCACAAGTATAATTAATTCTGAATTTCCTGAACAAAGTCGAAGCGATATTGAATTTTAAAATATTCATATATAAAAAGGGCTCTGTTAATTCAGAAGCCCTTTTTATATTAGTACTATTTATACTTTGTTATTTTCCATTCTTCATTCTACCGTCCCATATACACCATTAGTATTTGAACATCGCTTGGGTTCACACCACTGATACGGCTTGCCTGACCCAGTGTACGCGGTTTTATTTTTTTGAATTTCTGCAGGGCTTCATTCGATAAAGAAGTGATCTTATTATAATCGAAACTTTCCGGGATCAGCAGATCTTCGAGTTGATTCATTCTTTTTACCAGCTCTTTTTCTTTTTCGATGTATACATTGTATTTGATCTGGATATCGGCCTGCTCAATAATTGCTTCAGTAAAACCAGTGAGCGCTTCTTTAATTTTTGGTAAGCCGGCCATCATACCTTCCAATGATATATTCGGACGCAACAATACCTGGATAGCTTTTTGTTTTTGTGGTAACGGCGCAGAATTATTTTCTGCCAGGAATCCATCGGTCTCGGTTGGATCCAGGGAGATTTCTTTCAGAATGTCTTTTATTTTTTCAACACCTTCCCTTTTGCTGATCACTTTGTCCATTCTATCCTGGGAAGCCAAACCCAATCGGTAACTCAATTCAGTCAATCGAAGGTCAGCATTATCCTGCCGAAGGATGGTTCTGAACTCGGCACGACTGGTGAACATGCGGTATGGTTCTTCAGTTCCTTTGCTGATAAGATCATCGATCAATACACCGATGTAAGCATCACTTCTTTTTAAAATAACCGGTTCTAATTCTTTTGCTTTTTGATGTGCATTGATGCCGGCCATCAGTCCCTGACAAGCAGCTTCTTCATAACCGGTGGTTCCGTTTATTTGTCCGGCAAAGAATAGGTTACTGATGAGTTTTGTTTCGAGTGTATGATTCAACTGTGTTGGCGGAAAGAAATCGTATTCGATGGCATAGCCAGGGCGGAAGATGCGTACATTTTCAAAACCGGGCACCTGGCGCAAAGCGGCATACTGCACTTCTTCCGGAAGAGAAGTGGAGAAACCATTTACATAGATCTCGACGGTGTTCCAACCCTCGGGTTCCACAAAAAGCTGGTGTCTTTCTCTTTCAGCAAAGCGATTGATCTTGTCTTCTATACTTGGGCAATATCTTGGACCAACGCCTTCAATCCGTCCTGCATACATAGGACTCCTGTCGAAGCCTGTTTTTAAGATGTCATGTACTTTCTGACTTGTATAGGTGATCCAGCAACTTCTTTGTTCTGTTGGTTTTTTAGTATCGGTGTAAGAAAAGCCAACAATTTCTTCGTCGCCTTTTTGTTCTTCCATTTTACTATAGTCCAGACTGCGGCCATCGATACGTGGAGGCGTACCCGTTTTCAGGCGATCACTTTCAAAACCATGCTCAACCAATTGTTCGGTAATACCGGTTGCAGCTTTCTCTGCTACGCGGCCACCGCCGAATTGTTTTTCACCAATATGAATGATGCCATTCAAAAAAGTACCGCTGGTTATAACTACTGATTTAGAGGGGATCTCATGACCAAGACCAGTTACCACACCGCAAGCGCGGCCATCTCTTATGATGAGAGAACGAACCATGTCCTGGTAGAAATCAACGTTCGGAGTTTTCTCCAGCATCTCGCGCCAGGTGGCGGCAAATAACATCCGGTCATTTTGTGCGCGCGGGCTCCACATAGCGGGACCTTTTGAAAGGTTCAACATGCGAAACTGGATCATGCTGAGGTCGGTAACGATACCGGAGTATCCTCCCATTGCATCGATCTCCCGAACAATTTGACCTTTGGCAATACCACCCATGGCTGGGTTACAACTCATTTGGGCAATGGTTTGCATGTTCATGGTTACTAAAAGAACCTTTGAACCAAGGTTGGCGGCGGCAGCGGCTGCTTCACAACCGGCATGACCAGCGCCTACTACAATTACATCGTATTCTGGAAACATGGTGCAAAATTACGTACTGGGACCGGGATTGTTTAGTTTGATAAATAAGAGTAGTTGGAAATGCTTATTTATTTCAGGGGCTTGGTGGGTTAAGTTGCAGGTTGTAGGATGTTGGGGATTTCTAGGATCAGGTACTTGAAATGATTACCGCTTATGATTTGCCTATTCGTTTTCCAGATGATGATTACTAGAAAGGCTTCCTAATGAGGGGTTCAATTGTAGTAAGGGTGCTATGAATTTCGTCTTAATTGGATAACATGCCCTTATAATTAGTTCTTATTCTGAAAGCATCTTATCTAAACACGCACTTCCTTTCCTCCTTTTAGTTCATCCCCCTAGCGGAATATGAAAACAGGAAGAAGGTTGAGATGGGGTTTTGTTTGAATTCATTGTTTCGAATTGGTTATAATTAGATAGACTCTGTTTAGGGTCAAGGTGAAAGTATACTTCCTTTTTGGAATACACCTCAAACCTGAGTGTTTAGAAATAATGAATTAAAGGGAGGGGTGGCCCTTCCCTCACTCAGTTATCTCTTTATAAATACCTTTCTGAGTACCGGTACTATTAGTTTATCAAGGTGTATGCTTATCTCTCCCTCTTGGTAATAACCTGACTATAAGTAAGAATGGCCACACTAGAGGAAAAGGAAACTAGTCTTACCAACGGAGGCATAGTGTTTTAAAAGCTACTGACATTGTTTACCTCAGATTTACACCTTATATGTATTTTAAAGACCTGGAATCTTCCTTTCTAATAAAAGGTTGTTCATGAAACTGTTAAGGAACTCTGTATTGAATCACAAAATGGATCTCGGTAGTGTTATATTATAATCAGGATTCTCCTACTACCTTTTATTATTAACCCTACTCCTATCTACTAACTTCCAGTAATATGTCTTGTATCTCCAGGCGGAACCCTGGTTCTTCAATAAACCTTGATTTAATAATGGTTCTTTTCCTTGGCTATAGATACTTTATGACCTCCTCAACCAATCTCCCTTCATTAATTCTTGTATTTCCTTATCAGCTTCATCAACTTGTCAACCCTATCAACCGGCATGTCCCTTAACAACCTGCCTCTTTATTTAAATATAGCTCCCTCTTGAAGGAAGTTTCCTTTAATGAGTATCTGTTTCCACGCCCTTATGTTCCACGTGGAACCAACATTTTCCATTCTTGTTTTCCTTTAGGTATTTTACTGGTTATTTAACCCTTGTTGGTCATTGAATAGATTGCTCCCTCTTGTAAAAACGCTTATACTTGTGCCTGTTAACTTAATTCCTATGGCTAATTCTTCTATAAAAGGGTCCAGGATTCCAGCTCGTTTTTTACCTGGAAAGAATGAATCAGGTTTGTTGGATAAGCTTAATGTACCTCAGATTGATATCACTTACATAAGGTCCTACCTACATAGAACAAAAGCCTGGCGGGTAGAAGGGTATTATCCTTCCCGACCCTCTTCTAAGAAAGCCAAAGAATATAGGTTGAATATTAATGGGTTCAAGGCCTGGAAGATTGGATTTAAGAATAAACAGCAAACCCCGGTTGATATTACCTTGCATTTTAGGATCCAGGGAAAGTATGTGCCTGGGTATGACTATAACCAGACCTACAGTAACCTTTTACCAGATATGAAAGCTGAGATGGTTGTGGTTCCCGGATTGAAAATGGTTCGGGTGAGATTAGATAAGGTCGAAATACATACAGGTTCTAACCTTCTTTCCAGTACTGAGGTAAGAACCTTTATGCCATATTGGAATGGAAATTTTGTCTTCAGCTTTATTACTGCTTGCCTCCTTGGTGTAAGCTTCCTGTTCTGCCATACTTATAAGCAAGGAATCCCTGTTCATAATAGCACAACTAACTGGATTGCTATACTTGGTTTTTACCTGGCCTTCTGGGAAGCTTTTAATATTACCCCGGTTATCATCATGCTCCTGGCTCTTCTAGTTGGTCCCTTTTTCCTACATGACCAGGTTCAAAAAATTGCCCTGATGGTTTTGGGATGCTTTTATTTATGGGCAGTTTGGAGAAAAAGGTCTTCTATTAAGGACTTCCTTATTGGAGCCTTTATCCCCTAGCCTTTTTTAACGCTCAGTATTTTAGGGATGAGTTTTTATATCACCTGGACTGGAAGTTTTATCTCTTAATATGGTATGTCCCTGTTACCTAACTTATGTTTCTTCTTACAGTTTAGGGTAAGAATTATTCTTTTAGAAGGGCACCCTCCTATTTATTCTGGTCTTTTTAGGTTAGATTTTGGTCAGTATATCCTAATGTCTCGTACTTGTTCCGCAGATGTTTCGTACATCTATGGAAAACCAACGAGTCCTTTCAGTAAGGCAGCAGATTTTGCAAATACTAACCAGAAGCATACAGGACCTGAATTATACAAATCCAGGGAGGATATGGCTTAAAGGTTTGGTACCATGTCTTTTCAGGGATTCAGAATGACTGTTTTAAGGGATGAGGTCTGCTAGTAAAAGGTGGTAACTACCTGTGAAATGGTAAGGTTACTTTGTACTTTGTTGCAAAACAATCCAGGGAAGAAGTGTAAAGATTGGTAGGTAAAGGAGAACTTCCACCTTGTTAGTACTGATAACTACCCGGTAAAAATATAGATAACTTTCATGATGAAATTCCTTCAAAGGACTTATTAAAGGAAAGATTACCTGGTTGAATGAAGGTTATAAAAGGAATTGGCCATTTACTTCATCTTGTGTTTAGTTCAATCTGGGTATGGGTTGGTTCAAGTTGGGTTGAAACGGACTATTCACCCTAAACACATAATGTTATATTCAAAACTCACTTTGAGGCATAAGTAGCTCACTCGGTGATGTTAGTTCGTTATTTTGGCCTTTAGATACGTAAGATACAATCGTATGTTGCGGAGTATGCATCCAAAGTCAACTATTAATGCTTCAATTCTAAGATTTTATGATCATAGTTGCACAACTATGCTTGTATAGTGGGTCACTCATTTAAAAAGGTCTGATCCGGATGTCTTTCAAAACCTTGCGATGGCTTATCAAGAATTAACTATGGCTCATTAGTAGCTAACTTTTGTATAAAGTTTCAAACTTTGTTACGGATGTTTATTAGTTGACGCGCAAACTTAGAAAGTAGTACTCCATAGTTAACAATAGTAAAGCCAAACTTAATTACATACGCGTTATAGTTCGATACCAATAACTCATAGTTGATCAAAAATGCGTCATAGTTAATTCAAAATGCGTTATAGTAAACTACATATTTGTATAACAGAGGAACTTTTGTCCAATCTTTTAAATGTAACTAGCTGTTGTTGCTAACACCTTATAATTCTCAAGCAATTAGGTAGAAAAATAAAAGACCCACGATCACATTGCGGGTCTTATAAAGTTCATGTGCTTATTGCTTACTTCAGTGTGAAATCAAAGTTCCACGTGGAACATTTAATTGGACTTAGATAAGTAGTACTTCAGGTATTTGTCTTCAGCCTTTCGCATCAGTTGTTCATCCTTGCTTGACTTATCCTTATACCCGCATAAGTGCAGTGCGCCATGAAAGATCACTCGTAACAGTTCGTGCTTAAAAGACACTTCATAATTCTGGGCATTATCCCGAACACGGTCTACACTGATATAGATTTCCCCGGTGGTTGCATGGGGCGTTTCGGAAAGATCGAAGGTGATAATGTCGGTGTAGTAATTATGGTTCAGGTGTTCCTTATTGATCTGTAAAAGGTATTCATCTGAACAGAATATGTACCGGAGTTGTTCCAATTTAGTCTTCTCCTTTTTGAACAGGTCCCGGATCACTTCTTTTACCAGCGTTCGCTGGGAAAAGGATACAGGTAATAAAAAATGAAATTGAATGGGGGGAGTTGAATTATTTGTTGGCATTTTTCGAAATTCGTAACTGTCATTAATTAATACAAAGCTACATTTGTTGTCAATTGAATTATGAAACGATTATCAGAAATAGGAGCAGGAACCGTTGCCCGGATACTTTCTTTTGAAAACAACGACCTGTTTCTGAAATTAATGGAAATGGGTTGTGTACCGGGGGAATTGGTAAAGGTAGAGCAGATTGCCCCCCTGGGTGATCCCATCTCAATTATTGTAGCTGGTTACAACCTCAGTCTACGATTAAATGAAGCCGATAACATATTTGTTGAAGAATTGGGAATCGCTTAAGGCGGTTCCTTTTTTTTAGGCCGATCCTCTTTATTTTTTACAAGGCTATTAACTGGGTCAATCTCCTCCTCGGTTGGAATCTCATATACTTTAAATGGATATTTAGAAAGCTTTCTTTAAAAGATCGCATAGAATTGCTCTTGAGGATCATTTATGGAAAGTTGCCGGACAAAAGTTGCTTACTATGCAACATATGTTGCTAACTATGCCTCGTATGTTTGCAACTTTGGGTGGAAAGTTCAGAAGATGCCGTGGAAAGTTTAAAAGGTTGGGTGAACAGTTTAAAACAATGACTGGAAAGTTTCGAAGATTGATTGGAAAGTTCAAGACAATGACTGGAAAGTTTCGAAGATTGATTGGAAAGTTCAAAACATTGCCTGCAAAGTTTCAAACTTAAGCACCAAAGTTGGCAACTTGTGTCTCTACATTCAAAAAGTATATCTCCCATTATTTAAATTTTGATGTATCCTTCGCAACATATGATCGTACTTTAAATACCGAAAGACTAAAATGCCGCACTGAGGCTACAGAGTTTAACACCAGCCACCGGTATCTAGGCATTCACATCCCGATTCTGTTTCTTTGCAGTAATTAAGGAACTTTTAAAAGCGGAATTACAAGTAATGAAAATCGGATTATACTTCGGGTCGTTCAATCCTATTCACCATGGTCATTTGATTATCGCCAATTACCTGTTACAGAATTCTGATCTTGATCAGGTATGGCTGGTGGTGTCACCGCAAAATCCATTCAAGCAATCGGCAAATTTGTTGAATTCCTATAATCGCCTGAACCTGGTTCAACTGGCCATCGAAGGCGAAACGAAATTAAAAGCCAGCGATATTGAGTTTCGTTTGCCGCAGCCATCATACACTGTAAACACATTGGTCTATTTGCAGGAAAAATATCCAACGCATCAATTCGCTATTATCATGGGCAGCGACAGTTTTGAGAATCTGGCTAAATGGAAAAACTATGAATTCATTCTGCAACACTGCCCCATTTATGTATACCGGCGACCAGGTCACGAGGTTGTAAATAATTTCAAAAACGCAACGATCAATATACTCGATGCGCCGCTGCTGCAGATCTCTGCCACCCATATTCGCAACAATATAAAACAGGGAAGATCTATTCGCTACCTGGTGCCTGACAAAGTGCTTGAAGAAATAGAAAGAAACAGGTACTATCAATAACGGATAAACGAAGTAAGTAAATGTCCTGTTGCTGACCATTAGAAGTTGATTAAAATCACCGCTCAATTCAGTAATTCTCCAAATCTTTGTAAGGCATAAATCCGGTTACCCAAATAAACACATGAGGAAATATCTGAATGTAATCATATTATGAAAAAATACCTTGTAACCTTCTTCCTATTATTGATCGTTGGGTTCTTATCTGCACAAAAGACTGATCGCCGGTTGCAGCAAAAAATTCAGGAAACGGTGAAAGGCCTGAACGGCGATATTGGAGTGTATGTAAAAAACCTGCGTACAGGAAAAGTGGCTGCCTTCAACGCCGATACTATTTTCCCAACAGCCAGCATGGTGAAGGTTACGATCTTAATAGGTATAGAAGATAAGATTGAAAAGGGGGAACTGGATTACCATCAGCAACTCGAATACCGGGACTCTTTGTATTATGCCGGGGAAGATATTCTGGGTTCATTTAAAAATGGGGAGAAAATAGGATTGCACAAAGTGATGATGTTGAGTTTAACCACCAGCGACAATACTGCCAGTTTGTGGTTGCAAAGTTTGGCCGGTAACGGTACGCGCATCAACCAAATTCTCGATTCATTAGGATTGGTGAATACGCGGGTGAATTCAAGAACACCAGGCCGCGAGGCCAACCGCCAGCAATATGGTTGGGCGCAAACGACTCCCCGTGAAATGGGAACGCTGATGGAAAAAATTTACAAAGGCGAAGTGATCAGTAAAATGGCCGGTGAAAAAATGATCCGGTTACTGGGGAGAAATTATAACGATGAACAAGCGATTGCGGAAATACCGCCGTACATATTTGTAGCCTCAAAAAATGGTTGTGTAAATGCATCTCGAAGTGAAATATTATTGGTGATGGCGCCGCATGGTCCGTATATATTTTCTGTGCAAACAAAAAATCTGAAAGACCAAAGTTGGGACAACTCAAACGAAGCCTGGGTATTGACCCGGAAACTCTCCGCCCTGTGCTGGAAATATTTTGAGTCCCGATCGCGCTGGAAACCATCATTATAAGACGTCGAAGTGTTACACATTGCCTAACTTGTGGTTTTGATGAATAATTGCGAATGATCCTTCTGCGCCATATACCTTTTTTGAAAGCGGTCTTTTTACATAGTGTTTCTGCCTTTGGCGGACCGCAGGGTCATTTTGGGATGGTGATGAAAACTTTTGTGCATCGCCGCCATGATGTGACCGAACAGGAATTACTCGAGTACAATTCTTTTTGCCAGCTGCTGCCCGGCGCTTCCTCTACCCAGGTATTAACACTGATCGGGTATAAGCGCGGCGGTATTCCATTGGCCATTCTTACCCTGGCCATCTGGATTTCCCCAGCCTGTATTTTGATGGGCGCCTTTTCTTTCCTGCTTGAATTTTTCGACAGCAAAGAAATGAGTGAAGGTATTTTCAAATTCATTCAGCCAATGGCCGTGGGTTTTCTGGCCTTTGCCGCCATGCGGTCATTCAAGCTTGCGATACATAATAATATTACCCGCGTTATAATGGTGGTAAGTTCCATCACTACTTATCTCCTGTTTAAGTCGCCATGGATATTTCCCATACTGCTGGTATTGGGTGGGTTCGTCACCAACCTGAGTGATAAACGCATTCCCGAAAAAGCCCAACCCGTTAAAAAAATTAAATGGGGAAACATCTGGCTGTTTGCGATCATATTTTTAGTGGCGGGGGTTGTCAGTGAAATGGCGCGTAATAATGACTGGCCCAATCGCCGCCCGTTGAACCTGTTTGAAAATAATTATCGCTTCGGAAGTTTGGTGTTTGGTGGCGGACAGGTGCTGATCCCTATGATGTATGAGCAATACGTTGAACGTCCCAAATCGCCGGTGGTTATTAGAAAGAACCTGAATAAAAAAGGAAATGTAATCAGCATCGAGCGCAACGATTTTTATACCGGCGCCGGTATTGTTCGCGCTATACCCGGACCCGTATTTTCCATTGCTTCTTTTATGGGTGGCATGGCCATGAAAGACAAAGGCACTACCTGGCAAATATTGGGTTGCATAATTGGGTCCATCGCCATTTTTTTACCGAGTGCATTATTAGTGCTTTTCTTCTTCCCCATCTGGCACAACCTGCAACGTTATGTAATTGTATACCGCGCACTCGAAGGCATCAATGCTGTTGTGGTAGGTATAATGGTAGCCGGTACCATTTATATGATGCGTGATGTTTCTGTGATCGGGTTTCATACCGTTAGTATAGTGAACCTCGCCGTTATAGCCGGAACCTGGGCCATGCTTTCATTTACAAAACTCCCCTCGCCCGTTATTGTAATGATCTGTTTACTGCTCGGTTGGGTATTTCATTTATAAGCCTACACACCTATTGATTTGTATGATTTCTACCCAAATTATAAAATTGGGGATGCGGTCCATTTTTCGTAAATTACAGTAGACCCATGCTGCAGTTATTTGAATGTTATGAGGCGCCTCCTACTATATTGCATCCTGCTTGTAATTACTTCCGGGCCGCTGTATGCACAAAAAGTGCTCTCCATAAAATTAGATGCAACGATAAATCCTGCCACTGCAGATTTCATTCATCGCGCTATTGAGGTAGCACAAAAAGAAAAGGCAACCTGTTTACTCATTCATCTTAATACCCCTGGCGGATTGTTGCAAAGCACCCGCCTTATTGTAAGTGATATCCTGGAATCGCCGGTGCCTGTTGTGGTATATGTATCGCCCGGCGGCGCGCATGCAGGTTCTGCGGGTGTTTTCATTACAATGGCAGCACACATTGCGGCCATGGCGCCCGGCACCAATATTGGTGCGGCTCACCCGGTAACTTCCCAAGGTGAAATGGATACCATCATGAGCGCAAAAGCTACAAATGATGCCATGGCGTTTATAAGGTCCATTGCAAAAAAACGCGAGCGAAATGCCAACTGGGCCGCACAAGCTGTAAGCAACAGTGTGTCGCTAACAGAAACGGAAGCGTTGGAAAATAATGTCATCAATTTAATAGCAAGCAACGAACAGGAATTACTAAATAAAATTGACGGTAAAAATGTTACCGTTAGTTCGGGAACAGTTACCCTGCAAACACAACATGCAACAGTGCAGTCACTCGAAATGGGCTGGGGTGAAAAAATGCTTAATATACTGAGTGATCCCAACGTCGCATACATCTTATTCTTACTTGGATTATACGGACTCATCTTTGAAATGTACAGTCCGGGCGCCATTTTCCCCGGTATCATTGGCGGTATTTGTATGATCCTTGCTTTGTACACCATGCATACCTTACCAGTAAACTATGCTGGTCTTGCCCTGATCGTTTTTGGGATCATCCTGTTTCTGCTCGAGATAAAAATTGTAAGTCATGGCCTGCTGGCCATAGGGGGTGTGATCTCTTTATTGCTTGGTTCCATGATGCTCATAAGAACCGGTGGAACATCGGCAGTGGCTGGTCTTTCATGGACGGTGATCATAACAGCCGTTGGTGTTACTTCCCTCTTTTTTCTGTTTGTTGTAGGAATGGGTTTGAAAGCACAACGCATAAAACCGGTAATGGGACTGGAAGCAATGATCGGGGAAATTGGTCAGTCGTTAAGTGAATTGAATCCCGGCGGCACGGTGCGGATGCATGGAGAAATATGGAAAGCCTTCTCTGCAGAAGGGCTTATTCCAGAAGGAAAGAAAGTGATCGTGACAGGACTTTTAAATCTTACCCTGCAGGTGGAACTGTATAATGAATCATCAGCATAAACTTGTTTTATATGAACTCACTACCAATTTCAGCTTCGGCAATCGTCATTGTGTTGTTTGCGATTTTTGTATTGAGCAGCGCTATTCGCGTCTTACGTGAATATGAACGCGGTGTTGTTTTCCGGTTAGGTAGACTGATTTCGGTTCGTGGTCCAGGCCTGATTATATTAATACCCGTGATTGATAAAATGGTAAAAGTAAGTTTGCGCACCGTGGTGATGGATGTGCCGCCGCAGGATATCATCACTGAAGATAACGTTTCAATAAAAGTAAATGCAGTGGTATACTTCCGCGTGTTGCAACCACAGAAAGCAATTGTAGAAGTGGAGAATTATCTCGTAGCCACTTCACAGTTCTCACAAACAACCCTGCGAAGTGTATTGGGGCAATCAGAACTGGATGACCTGCTTTCACAACGCGAAAAAATAAATCAGAAACTACAACAGATCATCGATACCCATACAGAACCCTGGGGCATTAAAGTATCTAATGTGGAAGTAAAGCAAATTGACCTGCCACAGGAAATGCAGCGTGCCATGGCCAAACAGGCAGAAGCAGAGCGGGAACGCCGTTCAAAAGTGATTGCTGCAGAAGGAGAATTCCAGGCCTCGCAACGGCTGGCCGATGCGGCCCGCATTCTAAGCGATCAGCCCAGTGCCCTCACTCTGCGTTACCTGCAAACCCTTCGGGAAATTGCAACAGAGAATAATTCAACTACTATATTCCCCGTACCGATTGACCTTCTTAAGCCATTTTTAGGAAAAGGACAAGGCAGCTAAATGATTTTTAGTATTGTAACTAATTATAAACCCTGATTTCAATAATCGGGGGCCTAATCTTTTATTTAATGCCTCCTATACAGTAACTTCATAAACGTATTATGTACCATTAATTGATAATTGATGCTTACCGCCGGTCGCTTGCCACGGTATTAATATTTAAAGTAGAAGAAAACCGGATCATGAGTGCAGAACATCAACGACTTGCGGTTAATTCCACAAGGAAGATCCCTTTGGAACAATGGGGACCGTATTTAAGCGAACGCCAATGGGGAACTGTCAGGGAAGATTTTAGTCCAAATAGTGATGCATGGAATTATCTTACCCATGACCAGGCTCGTTTTCGCGCCTATCGCTGGGGCGAAGATGGCATTGCAGGTATTTCCGATTTCTTTCAAAACCTGTGTTTTGCTATTACTGTATGGAATGGAAAAGACGCCATTTTGAAAGAACGCCTGTTTGGCCTCGGCAACTATGAAGGTAACCACGGCGAGGATGTAAAAGAACTGTATTACTACCTCGACAATTTGCCTACACATTACTACATGGAGTATTTGTATAAATACCCACAACAGAAATTCCCTTACGACGAACTGCTGGCTGTAAACCGCCAACGATCAAGAACAGAACCGGAGTACGAGATCCTCGATACCGGTATCTTTAATAACAATGAATATTTTGATGTTAATGTAACCTA
>NZ_JBJMLX010000204.1:0-6590 GCF_045805085.1 Niastella sp. | reverse complement strand
TTAAAACCAATAACTATTGTTATGGGAGTTACCTCGTACAATATAATCTCTTTGCAGCCTGCTGCCCCGGCAGGGATCTATAGCATTATTCTTTTGAAAGAATGCTGCTGTTGTTGTTGCTTTTAGCATCGTCACCTCTCTGATAATTAAATACACAATAGTACAGATTGCCTGTTATACATGGCTGAACCCTTCCGCACCAGATGAATGAATGGCTGTGCCTGTAATTAACGAATAAATGCCAGTCAAATAGAGAATAAAAAAACCGGTAAGAATAATTTCCTACCGGTGCCGGGATGAGACCAGTCCGTAACGCCAATCACTTACTGGTCTTCATCCTGATTACATTAACGATAAAACATCATTAACATGAATCTGTTTCAAAGGTATAAAAAATACCTTGCCGGCAAACTATTGCTCTTTCTTTCCCTGCTCTTTTCAACGTTCTGCTCCATTGCCCAAAACAATAATGTGCAGTTGACAGGCAAGGTGGTTGATGACAGAACAAAAGAACCGCTGGTGGGCGCTGTGGTGCATATTAAAGGAACAACGCACCATGTGGCGGCCGATGAAGAAGGCGCCTTCACATTTGTGACCGGTCAAAAAATTCCGGTTGTTTATGAAGTAAGCCACGTAGGGTACGAGACCCGGGAAATAACGGTAAGCGATTATAAACCTGTAGACATCCGGTTAAAACCGGGGAATGCGCAGTTGAGTGATGTGGTAGTGGTTGGTTATGGTACGCAAAGAAGAAGTGATGTATCGGGCGCTGTTACCAGCGTTCCCAAGAACCTGCTTACCCAGCCCGCCACTTCTTTCGATAACCTGATCCAGGGCGCCGTGCCGGGCGTGGCGGTCACCCAAAGTTCTGCCCAACCAGGTAGTACCGCCACTATAAGGGTGCGCGGCGGCAATTCGATCACCTTCGGGAACGAACCCCTGTATGTTATTGATGGGTTCATCATTTACAATAATAACAGCTTTACCAATTCAGGCGCTTCCAACGGCTCCAGTATAAATGCACTGGCTACCATAAACCCAAGCGACATAGAATCGATCGAGATCCTGAAAGATGCTTCGGCTACTGCCATCTATGGGTCACGCGGCGCCAATGGGGTAGTGGTGATCACCACCCGCCGGGGAAAAAAGGGCACCGACGAATTCAACTACAGTGCTTATTATGGTAAACAACAGGTATCGAAAAAGCTGGATCTTTTAAATGGGTCGCAATGGGCCGCACTGGTAAATGATATCAATATCAGTGATGGCAAACCGGCGACCTTTAGTGATTCGGCTCTTGCTGCATTGGGCGCCGGGAGCGACTGGCAAAGCTCGGCGCTCCGGGACGCGCCTGTACAAAATCATGAACTCTCCCTCGCCGGTGGCGATGACAAATCGCGGTACCTGATTTCTGGAAATTATTTTAACCAGCAGGGAACAGTGTTGAATACCGGGTTCAAAAGATACTCGGCCCGCCTGAACTATGAAAGAAATGTGACCGACCGGTTTAAGGTAGCTGCCAACATCTTCGGCAGCCGGTCGCTGGAAGATAAATTAACAGGGAGCGGCTACAATAGTATCAATTTCAGTGGCGCGTATCCCAGCCTGGTATTGTCTTCCCCGGTATCGCTGATAAAGAACGGGGATGGAACCTATAATACTACCAGTCCGTATACCACTACACCCACCAACCCGTTGCAGGATATAGTGGCTACCACCAACCGCAGTTATCTTACCCGGGTAATGGGAAGTGCTTCTGCCGAATATAAATTATGGAAGGATCTGGTGCTTAAAATTTCCGGCGGGGTCGACATCCTGAACACCAAACAGAATTATTATGCGCCTTCCTACACCGGTTCACCGGCTGGGTCTAACAATGGCTATACAATGGGCGGGTATGCTTCTGTTGGGTCCGTGGCTGCTGTTTCGTGGTTGAATGAGAATACGCTTACCTGGGACCATACCTGGCAGAATACGCATTTTGTAAATGTACTGGCCGGGTATACCACGCAGTTTTCAAAGGATGAATCGGCAGTAGCCAGCTCCCAGAAATTCCCCAATGACCTGACCACGTTTAATAACCTGTCGTATGCAGGCTCTGCGGTGCTGGCCCTGTCAGATGCGCACCAGTCAACCCTGAATTCCTTTCTGGCAAGAGTGAATTATTCATATCTCCATAAGTATAACATCACCTTGTCTGAACGCGCCGACGGTTCTTCGCGGTTGGGCGCAAACAACAAATGGGGTTATTTCCCTTCCATTGGTATTTCCTGGAATGTAAACAAAGAGGATTTCTTTCAACGGTTCGACCGGTATGTCAGCAATCTGAAGGTACGGTTAACGGCCGGTAAAACCGGTAATTCCGAAGTGCCGCCTTACAGTTCACTGGCCGCCCTGGCGCCTACCAACTATTATTTCAACAGTACGCTGGTAACAGGTATTTCACCGCTGCAGCTGGCCAATCCTGATCTGAAATGGGAGACTACCACCCAGTATAATGCGGGGGTTGATGTTGGTTTATTTAACAATCGCATCAACATCACCTTTGATGCTTACTATAAAAAAACTACCGATCTGCTGCTGTATGTGCCCTTCCCGTTGTATACGGGTTATACCAGCCAGTTAGAGAACGTGGGCAGTGTGGAGAATAAGGGATTTGAACTCGGGTTGAGTACGGAGAATGTAAAAAGCCAGCATTTCACCTGGCGGTCAACTTTTTTAATAGCAGCCAACAGAAACAAAGTATTGAGCCTCGGCGCCAGCAGCAGCTATTTTCCCATAGCGCCAACCGGTCAGGTTTCGCCGGTTATAGTACAGGTAGGGTTGCCGGTAGGTACCTTTTGGGGATATTCAACCAATGGATTGTTAACCGCCGAAGACCTGGCAAAAAAAGCCGCCGTACTGGCCGGTATGCCGCAACAGGTGGGCGATACAAAATATGTTGACTACACCGGCGAAGGCGCCATTACCAGCGCTGATAAACACAACCTGGGAAGTGCGCAGCCAACATTCACAGCCAGCTTTTCAAACAATCTTTCCTGGAACAAATTTGATCTGTCATTTTTTATCCAGGGGTCTTATGGCAACAAATTGTTTAACCTGTTACAGCAGAAATTGGAAATCCCTACGATCTCACAAAATGCTTCTGCTGCCTTGTTGAACAGGTGGAGTACGTCAAACCCCAATGGTACGGTTGCCCGGGCCACCAATTCACCGGTGCCGCAGGTAACGGACCGCTATATTGAAGACGGTTCTTATGCTAAGCTGAAGAACATTACGCTGGGTTATAATTTTCCTGCAACCATCAGTTCAAAGATCCACGCCAAACAGGTAAGGGTATATGTTTCTGCCCAAAACCTGGTTACCCTCACCCATTACACCGGTTACAATCCCGAGGTGAATTTTTACGACAATGACAATACCAAACAGGGGATAGATTATGGGAGCTATCCCGCTACCCGCACTTTTCTGGCCGGGGTAAATCTTACTTTTTAACGGATCAATAAAACAGCGATCATGAAACGAATCATATATATATCTGTTGTAGCAGGTTTTTTGTTTTCCTGCAACAAGCTCACCGAAGACCCTGCCTCGGTAACAGTGGCCGGTCAGTTTTATAAAACGCCTGCTGATGCGCTTGCAGCCGTCAGTGCGGCGTACAGTACCCTGAACAGCGACCCTGCGGGCGATTTCCCCATCTACGGTCGCAATCTCAATCTGCTTACCTGCAATGGCGGTGATGAACTGGTGTTCAGTCCATCCAATACCAATCCCGATGTACGGGCATTGGGAACGGCTACCTATGTACCGGCGAATGACCGGATCCGTAAGATCTGGCAGCAGCATTATTATGGCATCAGCCGCGCCAATGTGGCTATAGATAATCTAGCGCCGATGGCTATCGATACCACCCTCCGCGAACGCCTGGTGCGCGAAAGCAGGTTTATAAGGGCCCTGTTGTATTTTAACCTGGTGCGGTTGTTTGGCGATGTACCCCTCATTCTGCATGACCCCACTACGGTTGATGTAAACAGTTTGAAAACCGGCAGAACGCCAAAGGACAGCGTTTATCAACAGATCATCGATGACCTGACCGCCGCCTTCAATTTGCCCAACTCATATTCCGGGGCCGACATAGGAAGGGCTACCAGCGGTGCTGCCCATGCGTTGCTGGCGAAAGTATATGTTACCAGAAGGGACTGGCCCCATGCGTTGGTTGAATTACAAAAAGTAATAACTGCGGGAACGTTTACAAACACCACCGGCGGCTATGGATATAACCTGTTTACCAGTTTCAAAGACGCGTTTCAGAAAGCCACCAAGAACGGGGTAGAGCATGTTTTTTCTGTACAGTTTGAGACCAACCTCGGCGCTAAAAACAGTACGCAGTTTATCAGCTCAGGAAGTTTTAGTTCGTTTAACCCGGCGGTGTATCCCGGTGATATTCCGGCCGACAGTACCATCTTTCAACTGTTTGATGCCAGTGACACACGGCGGGGCGTTACCTTTTTTACCACGTTGGTGAATACGTCAACCGGACAAACAATAAATTTCGGCGCACCCCGATGGAACAAGTTCATCGATTACAGTGTGGCGCCGTTGACCAATCAGGCGCAAAGCGGTTTGAATACGCCCGTGATCCGCTATGCAGATGTGTTGCTGTTGTATGCCGAAACATTGAACGAGCTCAATGGCGGCCCCACCACAGATGCTTACGCTGCCATTAATAAGGTTAGAACAAGAGCGGGTGTCGCCAACCTTACCGCCGCATTACCACAGGCTGCCTTCCGGGATTCTGTGTTTTTAGAAAGAAGAAAAGAATTTATGCTCGAAGGGAATCGCTGGTTCGATCTATCGAGAAGAGGCGGCAGCTATTTGTATGAGGCACTGAAAAAATTTCCGGCCAAAACAGGGGCGGCGCTTAAAGACACTTTGTATCCAATACCCCAGGTTGAAATCGACCTGGCCGGTTTAACCCAGAACGCAGGCTGGTAACCACTCGGCAATTCATTCATTCAATCATTAAATACATCAATATGCATTTTCAGCAAATCAACGGGATAACCAAAAAGGTGCTGGCCTCCTCCATGATAGCAGGGCTTGCTGCGCTGTCATGGGATGGTAAGGCGCAAACAGCTCCCCAGCCTTACCAGGGCGTAGTGGGTAAAACCTATGCCGATTCAAAAGAATGGTGGCAGCCGGCGGTTAAAGCGCCGGCAGGTGCCCCTAACATTGTATGGATCCTGCTCGACGATGTGGGCTTTGGCGCTTCCAGCGCTTTTGGCGGATTGATCCCTACGCCTACATTCGATAGTTTGGCCAGCCAGGGTTTGCGCTATACCAATTTTCATACATCCGCCATCTGCGCACCTACCCGGGCTGCTTTATTGACCGGGCGCAATCAGCACTATGTGCATAT
The DNA here is from genome assembly GCF_045805085.1 of Niastella sp. Lineage (NCBI taxonomy): Bacteria > Pseudomonadati > Bacteroidota > Chitinophagia > Chitinophagales > Chitinophagaceae > Niastella > Niastella sp. The sequence continues at coordinate 1,171 of NZ_JBJMLX010000204.1, read as the reverse complement.
GGGCGGATTTGCCCACACCGCTTTATCGGCCGGGTTCCCGGGCTGGGATGGACGCATCCCCGCCGATAAAGGAACCGTGGCGGAAGTACTTCGTGAGAACGGTTATAACACCTTTGCCGTAGGCAAATGGGGTGTAACGCCCGATGAGGATGCCACCGATGCCGGTCCGTTCGACCGCTGGCCAAGCGGCAAAGGGTTCGATCATTTTTATGGTTTCCTGGGATCGCAAACCGATCAGTACAAACCCGACCTGGTAGAAGACAATGGGCATATAACGCCCGATGGCAGAAACCTGAATGAGAGCATTACGGATAAAGCCATCAGTTATATTTCAAAACAGAAAAAAGCAGCGCCTGATAAACCTTTCTTCCTGTACTATGCACCCGGCGCTACCCATGCGCCGCACCAGGTGCCCGATTCATGGGCCAACCTCTACAAAGGAAAATTCGACGAAGGCTGGGATGTATACCGCGACAAAGTGATCGCTAACCAGAAAAAGCTGGGCGTGATCCCTGCCAATGCGCAATTACCTGCCCGCAACGAATACATAAAAGCCTGGAATACCTTAACGCCTGATCAGAAAAAAGTATATGCCCGCTTTATGGAAGTATATGCTGCTTACCTCACGTACATCGATGCGCAGGTGGGCCGTATTGTCAATCATTTGAAAGCCATAAAACAACTCGACAATACTTTGTTCTTTGTGATCATTGGCGACAATGGCGCCAGTAAGGAAGGCACCTTCCAGGGCGTGCTCAACAGGGGGCCGCTGGGTGGCAAGGTATCTGACGAAGAACAGTTTAAAAGCAACCTGCAACAAATTGGCGAAATAGGTACTCCTTCAGGCTCTAACACCAATTACCCGCTTGGCTGGGCGCAGGCAACCAATACGCCTTTCAAATTCTGGAAACAGGATGCCAATGCAGAAGGCGGTACGCACAATCCGTTGATCATCTTTTATCCTAAAGGCATTAAGGATAAAGGCGGCATCCGGAATCAGTACGGACATGTAGTGGACATTCTGCCCACCACATTGGAATTTGCAGGCCTTACGCTGCCAACGCAGATAAAAGGTATTAAACAGGATACCCTGCAGGGCACTTCTTTGTATTACTCACTGGATAATGCAACCGCCGCAAGCCGGCACACCGAGCAGTATTATTATATTTTT
>NZ_JBJMLX010000203.1:0-16146 GCF_045805085.1 Niastella sp. | reverse complement strand
TGTTGAATACCTTGCCGAAAATCCTTTTTTGTTGGGCAGCTGATTCATAGGGTAAACATGACCAGAGGATGACCAGCAGAAAACAGAATTTCCGAATCGTCGCAATCATTTGTTAAGATTAAGGTGAAGAAACAGGCAGTGAAATAAATTCAAAAAGGACGAACTTTTCGGAAATTCAACGGAAACGTTTCCGTAGTTACAGTTGGAAGATCTACTATTGTTAGTAGTAGAAAAGGGATCGCTATATCGTTTTAAATGGAAAAAAATTGTCTTTAGCCGGGAATTTTTTTTGAAAGCTTTAAGAAATAACGGAATGGCTGTCGGTATAACCTGCAAAAGGTATATGTGTTAAAATTATTGACCTTGTTACTGCCTGATAAAGGAGTGTTGTCGTTAGACAGCGATACCCTGCCGAATTACCACAATGAGATGTGGTTATTTTTGACCGATTGGTATAAAATGATACTTTTGTGCTCTAAACAGCAAGTATGTCGGGAAGGAACCGTTTGTTTGATGAGGAAAAAGCGCTGGGGCAGGCAGCGGAAGTCTTTTGGATAAAAGGCTATGAAGCGGCGTCAACTGAAGATCTGTTAAGGGCTATGGATATGAACAAAGGCAGTTTATACAATGCGTTCGGCAACAAACGGGAATTGTTTATAAAAGTGTTTGAGTGGTTTGCCCAACGGTTTATCCGCAACATGAAGGAAGTGTTTGCAAAGCAGGTCAACACTGTTGAAGCGCTCAGGATAATATTTCTGCAGGTGGCCTATCCCGATGACCCCATGGAGCATACAAAAGGTTGTTTCTATGTAAACATCCTGGGAGAAACAACCGGGATGGACCCAGACCTGGAAAAAATTGCCAAAGAAAAACTGATAGAAATTGAAAGGTTGTTCCATAAAGAATTAACGAAAGCCCAGAAGGTGGGACAACTGACCAGCACCATTCAACCAGCCTTATTAGCCAAACACCTGTTGAATTTGTGGAACGGGATCAATATCACAAGAAGATTATACAGCGAAAAAGAGCTTGAAAAACTGGTAGAATTGAATCTGCAACTCTGCTTTGACACAAACCTCACAACATGAGTACAACAATAAAACCACCGTTCACCCGGGAAACCGCGCTGGCGAAAGTGAAACTGGCCGAGGATGCCTGGAACACCAGAAACCCTGAAAAAGTAGCCCTGGCTTACAGCGTTAATTCAGAATGGCGGAACCGCACCGAATTTTTTACCGGCCGCGAAGCCATCAAAGAATTCCTGACCCGTAAATGGCAAAAGGAGCTCGACTATAAATTAATGAAGGAGCTGTGGTGTTATACCGACAACCGCATTTCGGTTCGTTTTGAATACGAATGGCGCGAGGCCGGTGGTCAGTGGTACCGCACCCATGGCAACGAGCATTGGGAATTTGATGAAGAAGGGCTGATGCGCCGCCGCGATATGAGCGCCAATGAGTACCCCATAGAGGAAAAGGACAGAAGATATAAATAAGTCTATCTGGCGCAGTTTTAGCACAATACGTAACGGCTGTCTTCGTAATGGGAGGTGGCCATTTTTTATGGCGGCATACAACCACTGGCAGCGCAAAACCATCTTGCAATCATTTGGTTAAAGGAATCAATTGTAATAACAGCATTGGAATTTTTTTATAATTTTATCACATGCGGCTTAAAAAGCTCCGGTCTTTTATTGGCAAACTAAGCGTGCTGGGGGTATATCTGCTTTTTTTAATAGTTCAGCTGAACTTAAAGTATACCTTTAGCTATGACAGTGGCGCGCATGTAACTTCCATCACCAATGTTGATCCCGCGAATGCCAGGAGCGGTAAGATTACCATCACACTAAAAAAGCTCTCGGTATTTCAGCCGCGGTATAATAAACGATACCTCCACCAGGATACTTTCCAGGTTCCCTTTCTTTCCAAACAAGAACCCGTAGCATTTATTGTAGATCCCAGGCCTGTATATTACCAGGTTTCGGTATTACAGGATCCTATACTACTACATGCATTCCTGCGGGGCCCGCCTACAGCATAACACATATTTCCCTTACTAAGACTACCGGCTCATTTAATGCAAGCACCGCTTGCATTACTATCCTCTTATTTGAAACTTTAATGCAGGTGACCTGGTTGCTGTTTCAGCACCGCGGGTCATTACATCCATTCGTATGACATCATTTAGAAAAGCGAATTTTCTTCTCCTGTATATAATGGGACTGTCGGTTATTGGGTTGAATGTACAGGCGCAAACCGATACCTGTGCATGTGGTTTGAAAGAACTACTGGACCGCGTGAATACCCGGTCTGCCTTTCTCACGGCCGACTCTGCCGCTATTTTAATATAGCTGGCTCAGGAAAATGCAGCCCGGTTCAACCGGTTGCCTGAATTTAAGTTGAATGCGCAGGCCGATCTGGGTACCAATAATAACTTGCCAGGTGGTTATTTTTCTTATGGCATTGTGCCGGGTAATTCAAGGGTGCGCAATGAAGGCAACAGCTCTACCATTTTAACCGACCTCGCCATTGCTTCCGTTAATTGGACACTCTATGATTTTGGTGAGGACAATGCCCGTCGCCAGGTGGCAGCTTCCGAAGTGCAGGTGGAACAATCAAAATTTAACCAAAGCAAATACCAGTTGCAGGCGATGGCCATCGATAACTATTTGCAATGGCAACGAACGGAGGAATTGCTGAACATTCAATTGCTGCATATCCAGCGGAATAAAGAAATACAACATTCGGTAATGGTGCTGGCAAAAAGCGGCATCAAAGCCGGAGTGGATACCAGTATAGCTGAAGCGGAGATCTCGAAGTTGCGGTTGAATTATGTTGAATTAAAAGGCCAGCGCGAACAATACAAATTAATGCTGTCGGCTATTGCTGATATTCCCATTGAACAGCTGCAGGCAGATACCAATTTTATCAACAAACTCGTTGCGCAGGAACAAACGCTGCCGGCGCCCGCTGATTCAGTAATGACCGATCATCCGTTGTTGAATTATTACCATTCATTATACCAGAACAGTCTTGACAAGGAACGCCTGGTGAAAAAAAGTTATTTGCCAACCGTTTCCTTACAAGGCGCAGTTTGGGGCCGGGGAAGCAGTGTCAGCAGCCGTGATCAATTCAGATCATTATCGAAGGGTATTGGGTTGGAACGCGGCAATTACCTGGTGGGTGTTGGCATTACGTACGATCTTTTCGATCTGAAGCGTAAACAGGTACAATTAAAAACCCAGGAAGCAGCTACGGATTATGCGCAGAAACAATTGCAACGCCAACAGATGCTGTTACACCTCAGCGAAAGCAAGGTAGATGCGCAACTGGTAACGGCAGAAGAAAGGTTGCAGGAAATTCCGCATCAGCTGGCGGCAGCGCAGGCCACATACCGGCAACAACTTTCTTTGTACAGGAACGGCCTTACCAGTATCCTGGAGTTGAATACGGCGTTGGCCGTATTGTACCGGGCTGAAACAGATTATATAAAGGCAAAGTACATGTATTGCCAGTCGCTGTTTGAAAAAGCCATTACCAGCAACCAGGTTCCCACTCTTTTACAATTCACCAATTAACCAGGTAGTATGTCATTAGTATCCTCGGCTTTAAAAAAGCCAATTTCCAATATAGTGATCACCGTCAGCCTGTTGTTTTTTTCGGTGCTGGCAGCGCTGAAAATGCCGGTTGATATCTTTCCGCAGTTAAATCTGCCTACGATCTATGTCATTGAAAGTTATGGCGGCATGTCGGCCCAGCAAATGGAAGGTTTTTTTGCCACCCGGCTGCAGGACCAGTTCCTGTATGTAAATGGCGTGAAGAACATCAGTACAAAGAACATCCAGGGGCTCACGATGCTGAAGCTGAGCTTTTATGAAAAAACAGATATGGCCGAAGCATCGGCGCAGGTAGCCTTGCAGGTGAATCGGGCCATGAAGTTTTTTCCACCGGGCGCCCTGCCGCCACAGGTGGTTAGGTTCGACGCCTCTTCGTTGCCAGTGGGTGAGTTGGTTATCTCCAGTAAAACCCGCAGCCTGAAAGAGATTTACGATCTGGCAGCTACGCGTATACGTCCATCCTTTGCGAATGTGGCCGGGTTAATGGCCCCGCCGCCCTTTGGCGCCAATTCAAGAGCCATTACCGTAAATGTGGATCCCGATAAATTACGCAGTTATAATTTAACTGCCGATGAAGTGGTAACGGCCCTTGCCAAATTCAATGTGATGTCTCCATCAGGTAACCTGCGGCTCGATAATACCATGTATGTTACCACCATCAATACACTGGTAAAAAATGTAACTGAATTTGGCGATATACCGATTGTTACCAAAAACGGCGTACCGGTTTTAATAAAAGATGTAGCCCGTGTGGCCGATGCCGCGGATATTACGGTTGATTACGCCCTCATCAATGGCAAACGCTCAGTATATATTCCGGTAGTAAAAACAGCCGATGCCTCAACCTGGCAGGTGGTGAAAGATCTGAAAGCAAAACTGCCCGATATTCAAAGTCTGTTGCCCGACGATGTAAAAGTTACCTACGAGTTTGACCAATCGGTGTTTGTGGTGAATGCGGTTAAAAGTCTGGCCACAGAAGGCGCCCTGGGCGCCTTACTGACCGGTTTAATGGTGTTATTGTTCCTGCGCGATCTGCGCAGCAGCCTCATCGTTGTAATTACCATCCCGGTTTCAATATCTATAGGATTACTATTGTTAAGCCTGTTTGGGCAAACGATCAATATTATGACCTTGAGTGGACTGGCATTGGCAATTGGTATTCTCGTTGATCAGGCAACGGTGACTATTGAAAATATTCACCAGCACCTGGAGATGGGTAAAAATAAACGGCAGGCCATCTACGATGCCTGTGAGGAAATTGCCTTCCCGCTGTTATTGATCCTGTTGTGTATCCTGGCGGTTTTTGCGCCTTCTTTCCTGATGAGCGGTGTGCCCAAAGCCATGTTCTTACCGCTGTCACTTTCCATTGGCTTTACCATGATCGTTTCCTACATCGCCGCACAAACCCTGGTGCCAATTCTCAGCAATTGGCTTATTAAGGCCAACCGGTACCAGCATTATCATCATGGTTCGGTGCATGCGCATGCAGGACAGGCGCTCGATTCGGGTGAAATGAAACAGGTGAGCATGCACCTGGATAAAGAACACAAAGAACCGGAAAAGAACGATCTGTTTGAACGGGTAAAGTTGCGGTATATGCGTTTTCTGCAACGGAGTATGAAGCGCAGGAAGATCACAGTGGTTACTTACCTGGTATTGGTGCTGGCAATGGCCGCTGCAGCGTTTGTAGTCATAGGTAAGGACATGATGCCCAAACTCAACAACGGTCAGTTCCAGGTACGCATAAAAGCACCCGACGGAACCAGGCTGGAACGTACCGAAGAAAAATTACGCCGGGTATTACAGGTGATCGATAAAACGGTGGATCACCATGTAAGCATTACTTCGGCCTATGTAGGCATCATTCCCAGCAGCTATGGCACCAGTAACCTGTATATATTCAATACCGGCACCCACGAAGCCATCCTGCAGGTAAACCTCGATGAAAACTACAAAGTGAATATGGATGAACTAAAGGATGCATTGCGTAAGAACATTCATCAGGAAGTACCGGATGTAAAAGTGCTGTTCGAACCCATCGATATGACGGAGAAGATCATGAGCCAGGGCGCGGCAACGCCTATCGAGATCAGAGTAGCGGGTAAGGACATGCAGGAAATAGAAAAATACGCTACCAGAATAATGGATAGCCTCAAAGCCATTCCATATTTACGCGATGTACAAATAGCCCAGCCGTTGAAATTCCCTGTCGTGTCTATTACCATCGACCGGTTAAAAGCGGCCCAGTTTGGTTTGAATGTACAGGATATTGCCCGTTCGGTAACTGCCAGCACCTCATCGAGCCGGTTTACTGAAAAGAACCAGTGGCTGGATGAAGACAAAGCCTATACCTACCAGGTACAGGTGCAAATACCCGAATACGTGATGAATACCATGGATGAGCTGAAGGAGATCCCATTGATAAAGGGACAAAGCAGTCCGGTATTGGGTGATATTGCTGCATTTAAAACTACCTATGTGCCGGGTGAGTACGACCGCTCAGGCCCCAGACGCTTCCTCACCATAAACGCCAACATTTTCAGGAAAGACCTGGGTAAAGCAACCAGTGATGTAGAACAGGTATTGCAATCCGTAGGCGCCCCGCCAAAAGGCATAATAGCAGACGTACGCGGTATGTCGAACCTGTTGTCAGAAACGCTGTTAAGTTTGCAAAGTGGATTGCTGTTTGCCGTGCTGGTAATGTTCCTGTTGCTGGCAGCCAATTACCAGTCATTTAAATTATCGCTTACGATACTATCAACCGTTCCTGCGGTGATCGTAGGGTCGTTGGTCGCGTTATTGCTTACCGGTTCCACCCTGAACCTGCAATCGTATATGGGCATGATCATGAGCACCGGGGTATCGGTGGCCAATGCGATTTTGATTGTTACCAATGCAGAAAAGTTACGGCTGGAATATCGGGATGCGACAAAAGCGGCGATCACGAGTGCGGGCATCCGGTTACGCCCCATCTTAATGACCAGTTTTGCGATGATCGCCGGGATGATCCCGATGGCCTCAGGCATGGGCGAAGCCGGTGAACAATCTGCGCCACTGGGCCGTGCAGTGATAGGTGGATTGGCCGCCTCTACATTGGCCGCCCTGCTGGTTTTGCCGCAGGTATTTGCCTGGGTGCAACGAAAGGCATCTTATAAATCGCCTTCCCTGATGCCTGAAGAAGATCATAAAGAACATGTAATGAATGGAAAATCAAACCCAACAATCAATACAACAATAAATAGTCAAGCATGAAAAATATTTGGGCAGCAATAATATTCAGTGTGCTGTTATCCGCCTGTGGTCATGTGGAAAAACCCGTTGACCTTACCGTGAAATCGGCTGCGGCCAATGAAGCCGGTAAATATGAAACAGGCAGGGTGACCGAAAACACGTTAGCGAGCTATGTAAAACTTCCCGGACAATTAAAACCTTTTGAGGAAGTGAACCTGTATGCCAAAGTAAATGGGTTTGTAAAGGATGTTTTGGTTGACAGAGGTACAAAAGTAAGAAAAGGCCAGGTGCTGGCACAACTGGACGCACCCGAAATGGAATCGCAGGTGCAACTGGCCAATTCAAAATTTTTACAGGCGCAGGAGAATGCCGTGGCCAGCAAGGAAAAGTACCGCCGCTTGAACGAAGCCGCAAAAGAGCCGGGCTCCGTAGCGCCATTGGATCTCGACAATGCTCTGTCCCGGATGAAAGCAGACGATGCCATTGTAATGGCCGAACGTTCGAATGTGGATGTAATGAAGAAATACAAAAACTATCTTACTATTACTGCGCCTTTTGACGGCGTTATTATTCAACGGAACATTTCTTCCGGCGCACTGGTGGGGCCGGGCGGCAAATCGAACGATCAGCCTATGCTGGTGTTACAGCATTTGCAAAAACTCAGGCTGGAAGTGTATATTCCTGAAGCATATGTTGACCAGGTTGATTTGAGCAGACCGGCGAGTTTTGTTTTCAATTCCATGCCAGAAAAAACACACGAAGCAAAGATCAGCCGTTCTGCCAATGCGCTGACCGGTTTGCGTGCTGAGGCCATTGAAATAGATGTTCTTAATGATAAGCAGCTATTCAAACCCGGTATGTATGCAGAAGTAAAAGTGCCGCTGTTGTCCCAGGCGAGATCTTTACTCATTCCCAATAACGCCATCGTACGTTCAACCGAACGGCAATACGTAGTTACAGTTAAAGAGGGGAAAGCGCATTTGATTGATATAAAAGAAGGATTGAAAGCAAAAGACTCCACTGAAGTATTTGGTGGCCTTACCGGTGGTGATGAAATATTGCTACATGCTACAGATGAAATAAAAGAAGGAACAACTATTAAATAGTCCCTATAACAAGTGTGTATTTGTTTCTACGGTCTCCAAAAGCAAATGAGTCCTGGCGATATACACCAGGACTCATTATTGTTAAAAACCACTGGGTAAACATTGAATTACTTCAAGCCCCATAGTTCTATTTTGGCTTTTGAATTGGTAGCATTCGAGACTGTGTGATAAACAAATGTTACATTCTTAATTTCAGCGCTGCCGTTCTTCAATTCAATTGTTTTGCTTTCAGCACCAGGTTTGTATTCGGTATTCAGGGCAACATCCTCAGTTCCACCGCCTTCATAGCTTACCTGCATGCTTTCCATTTTAACAGGGGCGTCTTGTACCTTTACCTGAAGCGCTTTGTATCTATCCTTACCAAGGATAATAAATTTGTCCTTATCGGTTTTAAAATCAACCCTGGCGTCGCCAATCTTATGCCAGCCTGCCTTGTTATTAGTAATAACCTCTGGTTTTTGCGCATGCACTAAAGTAAAAGTAAGGAACGTAGAGACTAATAATAAAACGAATCTTTTCATGGTTGACTCTTTTTAAGTGAAATAAGGGTACTAAAGCAAAATCCATTCCCTGCCACAAAAAAGGATCGCCACATCGGCGATCCAACCCCCATAAAAACACTAAAAAAACATTGACCGGTTATAAAATTTTTGACACAAAGTGTCTTTATGTTTTGTTAAAAAAGGATCGCAATAATGCGACCCTTTCGGTTTGCCTGAACCTCGTTGTTACACACATAAAAACCCGGGCAAAGAACAGGAAACCTGTAGGATAAGAATGCCTCCTTACGGGAAGGCTATGGTTAATGGTTAGTTTGCACAGCTAAGTTAGTAAGCCTGGCAGTGTACAGGAAATCCGGTTTGTCACGAATTCTCTAAGCATCCTGAGCGTCCTGAGCGAAGTCCAAACGCGGTTTAACTCAGACACGATTAAGAGCATTACCGGGAACGTTTGCATAGAAAAAATGCCCATATTTATATAAAATCGGTAAATATGCCGGTTGCCGGATATTAAAGAACTGCTTAACGATATGGTATTTGCTTGCAAACATATTTTCTCCCTTATATTGCTTTTATTGGTGGTAGCCACCGTTGCTGCCCAACCAAAGTGTAAAGTGGAATATTTCTCTACCGAAAACGGACTTTCTCACCAGTCGGTAACCAGTACCATCAAAGACCGGGAAGGATTTATGTGGTTTGGTAGCTGGGATGGCATTAACCGGTTCGATGGCCGTTCGTTTATTTCCTTTAAATCATTCCCCGGCGATAGTTCGCAATTGGGAAGCGATCGTATAGACCAGATAGTAGAAGACCAGGCAGATCATTTATGGATACAGGCTTATGACCGGCATGTGTATCGCTTCGATAAAAAAAGCGAACAATTTTTGCCGCTGTATAATTTCATCAATCAGGATAGAAAACAACAGATCACTTTTAGCAAAATACTGAAAGCTGCCAATGGCTGGGTGTGGTTGCAGGCGGTAAATGAAGGCGTGTATTGTGTGCCACAAAAAGATAGTAAGCCCGGCAGTATGATCGCTTACAAAAAGGGATTGCCAATCGATCATAGTTTACCTTCCAATGATATCAATTTCTTTTATGAAGACAAGGAAAAGAAAATATGGGTAGGAACGGCTGGCGGATTGGCTTGCCTGGTGCCCTCCATCGCCGGTGAGTATAAAAACAGCCATATAAATATTCCCCGCATTACTGATGCCGATTTCACAGTTGTTGTAGAAGATACAGAACATTTGTATTTCGGTACTGCCGATGGCCAACTGATCATCTATAATAAAGACGCAAAAAGTTTTTCTCCATATAAAATATCCGGCGATCACCTGCAGGGTTTATTGTGTTCACGAAATGCAGCTGTTATTTACGCAACTACAACCACCGGGCAGTTGATTTCCTTCAACCTTGATGATAAAAAGATCACTACAAATATTTATTCACCTGCGGTTCCACTTCATTCCCTGTATGAAGACCGGAAAGGATATATCTGGATAGAACCACACAGCGAAGGTGTTATACGTTTTGATCCTGTCAGTAAATCCTTCAATCATTTCGTCAGGCAGAACACAGATCGCCTGAACGCCATCAACAACCATGTAAGGTTTTGGGAAGATAATAATGGCCTTGTATGGTGCCTGATGAAAGGGGGTGGCTTTGGATATTATAATGCTGCCAGCGGAAAGTTTGAATATACCCTGAGTACGCCCGATGCAGGCATTACCACGCTGCCCGCCAATGTGTATTCAGTTCATTTTGATAAAGCCGGCGTTTTATGGTTGACCACGAATGAACGGCAGCTTATTAAGATCATATTACAGTCGAATGTATTTCAACAGCAATTGTTGATTGAGCAGGGTATTTCTAAATATGATAACGAAGTGCGCGGTATTTTTTATGATAAAAATAACCGCCTGTGGCTGGGTGCAAAAAGTGGTAAATTATACGTTTATCAAAACGGTAAAATGATAACCGGACTTTTTGATAACGAACCGGCAAAAGGGTTGGGACTGGTATATACTATAATGCAGGACAGCCAGGGAAATATCTGGCTGGGCACAAAAGCAAATGGGGTATATAAAGCCAGGCCGCTTAATAAGGAAGGAACAAAATATCACCTGCAATATTTTCTTCCCATAAATAAAAATGGTGGCAGCCTGCCCTGCAAGGAGGTGTATGCGCTGCTGGAAGACAAACAGGGCCGCATCTGGATCGGATCTTTTGACAAAGGAATATACCTGGTAAAAGAAGAGGGAGATATTGTACAGTTTCTGCCCGGTGCTGGTTTGTTTAAAAATTATCCAAAAGATGCGTATCCCAAGATCCGCCATATGGCGTTGGATGCAAACGGCAATATTTGGGCGGGCACTACCAATGGTTTGTTATTACTGCAAACCAGTAATGGAGCAGGTACCTGTTCCATTTATCGAAAAGTACCTGGCGATAAAAACAGCCTGGGGAATAATGATATCCAGTTTGTTTTCCGCGACTCGAAAAACAGGATGTGGCTGGCTACTTCCGGTGGAGGCTTTTGTCTGGCCATGGGTAACCAGCCATTTCAATCGTTACAATTCAGGAACTATACAACAAAAGACGGCTTGCCCAATGACTATGTTTTGAGTTGCGCTGAAGATGTGCAGGGCAATTTGTGGCTGGCTACGGAGAATGGTTTATCGAGGTTTGATGCAGCGCATACTATTTTCAGGAATTATGATTCGTATGATGGATTACCGGGAGTCAGTTTTTCAGAAGCGGCCGCCTGTTCGCGGTTACCCGATGGACAATTGGTATTTGGTTCCACCAGGGGCAGCATTTCCTTTGATCCCGTTCGCATCAATAATGACCGCATTGCCGCCAACATAGCCTTCACCAATTTGCAGATCAATAATGAAGACGCCGGCCCGGAACGAAATGATTCGGCGCTTACCTTGAAATACAACCAGAACATTATTAGTATCGAGTATGCTATTTTGGACCAACGTGCAGGTAACAGGCATGAGCTGGTGTACCGCTTGTTGGGTTTTGACAGTACCTGGCACAGCGACCGGCAACAAAGAAGAACTACTTACACCAACCTGCCGCCTGGAGAGTATGTGTTTGAAGTAAAAAGTATCAGTACCGATCTGTATTCGAACACACCGTATAAAAGTGTCGCCATTACTATTCTGCCACCACCATGGAAAACCTGGTGGGCATATCTCATATATATAATATGTATTGCAATCTTGTTGGTGATCATCAGGCGATACGCCCTGGCCATGATACGACTGCGCAACAAAATAGCCATTGAAAAAAGACTGGCGGCCCTGAAGATGAATTTCTTTACCAATATTTCCCATGAACTGCGAACACCGCTTACCCTGATCATTAATCCCATTGAGCAACTGTTGCGTAAGGAGAAATTATCTACAGAAGGCGCAGCCTGGGTAGAGGTGGCGCGCAAAAACGCCAACCGCATGGTGCGCTTCATTAATCAGTTGCTCGATCTGCGAAAGGTGGAAAGTCACCAGGCAACTTTGCATATTTCAAGAGTGGAAGTAGTAAGTTTTGTGCAGAAGATCAGTGAACATTTTAACGAGGCATTGCGCAGCAAACACCTCAACCTGAATATTAATGCAGATCCGAAAGAAATAATAGCCTGGGTAGATGCGGAAAAACTGGACATCGTGATCTTTAATCTGCTGGCCAATGCGGTGAAATTTACGCCTGAAGGAAAATCGATCACGATCACTATCTCACAACTGCCGGCCGAACAAAGTTTTTCAATTGCCGTGAGCGACCAGGGGCCAGGTGTTGATGCCGGCAAACTCAAAGATATTTTCGATCTCTTCTATGAAGCCGATCATCCAGGCCCTACACAAAAAGGTTCCGGCATTGGATTGGCCCTGTCGAAGGAGTTGGTGCATTTGCATGGCGGTGATATTTGGGCGGTAAATAATGAAAAAGGCGGCCTCACAGTTGCTGTAAAAATAAAACAGGGTACAGGTCAAAATAAACAGGAAGAACCTGTTGTCTCAGCATGGCATCATGAAATGCCTGTATATATTGAACAGGAATATTTGGAACACTCGCATTTGGAACAATCATCAGCCAGCCCGCAGGCGCCACTGGTATTACTGGTAGAAGATAACGATGAATTGCGCACCTTCCTGAGCAGTCAGTTGAGTGAATTTTACCGGGTTGAGGTGGCCAAAAATGGCGAGGAAGGCTGGAAGAAAGCTGTCCAGCTGATCCCGGATCTGATTTTGAGCGATATTATGATGCCGGTGATGGATGGCATTCAAATGCTGGATAAGATAAAGAACGACATCAATACCAGCCATATCCCGGTGGTGTTGCTGTCGGCCAGATATTCCATTGAAAGCCGGATGGAAGGGTTACGCTATGGAGCCGACTGTTACATTACCAAACCCTTTCACAATGAATTTTTGATTGCCTCCATCGACAACCTGTTGCGTCAGCGGAAAAAATTATTCAATTCCCTGGTGAATAAGAAGCCATCCACCGAACTGAGTCCTTCACCCATTGTGGTTACCTCGGGCGATGAAACTTTCCTGAAAGAAGTGATTCGGGTGGTAGAGGATAAAATGACAGATCCCGGTTTTAATATGGAAACCATTGCCGAAAGCATGAACATGAGCCGGTCTTCATTTTATAAAAAATTCAAAAGTCTAACCGGGTTAACCACCGTAGAGTTTGTGCGCGATATGCGGTTGCAGCGTTCCAAACAATACTTCGATGCAGGCAGTACCAACATCGCCGAGGTGGCGTATTGGTCGGGCTTCAGTAACCCCAAATATTTCAGCACCTGTTTCCGGGAGAAGTACCAGGTGTCGCCATCTGACTACCTGAAAACAAAGAATTAAAGTTCAGCGTTCACTGTTCAGCGTTCAGAGTTGCCGCGATGAGGCCTTTGCCCTCTGCCCTTTGCCCTTTGCCGATTCATTCTTCATGATTTATTAGCGCCTGATTATCAATAAGGCATTTATCATGAACGAAAAAACAAACCTTTCAAAGTAAAATGTGAACCTCTTTTCAGCGGCTTACAAATAGGTTTGGTCCTTTCATCAAACCCAAACTGCCAGCTTGCATATGAAAAGAAACCTCTCTTTTTTAGGGCTCCTGTTCTTTTGTGTGAACATAGCATGGAGCCAGACGCGGACCATAACAGGACGTGTAATTGCAGATAGTACAAAATTGCCTTTAAGTGATGTATCTGTAGGTGTAAAAGGAAGTAAGATCGGCGTCAAAACCGACAATGACGGCAAATACAGCATCTCCCTTCCTGCCGAAGGAAATCCCACACTTGTTTTCACGTCCGTTGGCTATACCAGCCATGAAGTGACAGTTGGTCAGAAAACGACCATCGATATCACGCTCATAAAAACTTTTGGGTCAATGGATGAGATCGTGATCATCGGTTACCAGGCTGTAGCCAAAAAAGATCTGCTGGCTTCCAGTTCGCAGGTTACTTCAAAAGACCTGAAAGATAATCCGCTGAACAACATTGCCGAAGTTTTACAGGGAAAACTGGCTGGGGTGCAGATAACCATGTCTGAAGGCGCGCCGGGCGCAGATGCCGTGATCAATGTACGTGGCCGGGGATCTATCACTCAAACTTCTGAACCATTGTATGTGGTGGATGGGGTGATTACCGACAATGCATGGAATGTTTTAAATCCCCAGGATGTTGCCTCCATCAACGTATTGAAAGATGCGGCTTCCACTGCTATTTATGGTTCAAGAGGCGCCAACGGGGTAGTGGTGATTACCACCAAAGGCGGTAAAAATACCAATGGCAGAACGGTTGTCAATTACAATATGTATTATGGTGTTCAGCAACTGGCACAAAAGATACCCATGATGAATGCGTATGATTTTGTAGAATACCAGTATGAAAAAAGTATGTGGCGGGCCGATAGTTCAATTACCCGCTATACTGGTTCTAATGTATTATGGGATGGGGTACAGGCTTATAAAGATTATCCAACTTACGACTGGCAGGAACGAACAATGGGTAAGAACGCATTGCAATCTTCACATAACATAAGCTTATCGGGGGGCAATGCCAATACCACCTATAATTTAAGTGTAACGGCCAACAAACAGGAAGGTATTCTTATCAATTCCGATCTCGATAGGAAAAACCTCGCTTTCCGCCTCGACCACAAAGGGAGTGAAGACATCTTTCGCTTTGGGTTTACCGCCCGGTATACCGATCAGCGGATCAACGGGGCCGGCACCTCAGATGCTGGTGGCGCCGGTTCAAACCGGTTACGTCAATACACCCGTTACAAACCACTTATTTTAGCAGGTGAAGAAGAAGACACTTATGACGCTACGCTCGATCTGCAAAATGCAGGGAACGGTTTCAATATCCTGAACCCCGTTTTGCTGGCAAATGCAGAAACAAGAAAACGGCTTAATACCCAGCTTAATTTAAGTGCTTATGTCCAGATCAACCTGGCAAAGAACCTTAGTTTGCGTTCAACCGTTGGCGTCAATTCAACCCGCACCAGGAACCAGGCCTTTGATGATACATTGACAAACAATGCCAAATCATACCAAAAGATGCCATTGATCTCGCTCGGCAGCCAGGAAGGGTTGCAAATATCGAATTCAAATGTATTGACTTATTTGAATCCCTCCTTCCTGAGCCCTAAAGGGTATTTCTCAGTACTGGTGGGACAGGAAACGCAGAAAACAGTAAACACTACTACGCAACAGGATATCCGGTATTTCCCGGTTGGCACTACAGCCGACCAGGCATTCAACAACCTGCAACTGGCTGCTGCTTCCACCAGTGCGTTTCCGCAGCCGTTGGCAGGCTCAAGCCGTGTTCCTACCTCCCTGGCATCTTTCTTTGGAACTATCGACTATAATTACGATCAACGTTATTATGCCAAATTCACCCTGCGTGCAGATGGTACCTCTATCTTTGGTGAAACCCACCGGTGGGGGTATTTCCCTTCAGGCGCTGTGGCATGGCGCATTAGCCGCGAGAATTTTTTCAAAAGTAACCTGATCAACGACCTGAAGCTAAGGTTTACGTATGGGGGAGCAGGTAATAACCGCATTACGCCATTCTCTTACAGAACGCAGTACACTTCACCCGCAAATGGCGGCTATGGTTTAAATGGTGCGCTCAACGGTATCTTTATACCAGCCAACCTGGGTAATGAAGAGCTGATGTGGGAAAGCCAGGTGGCAAAGAACGTTGGCGTTGATCTGTCCATGTTCAATAACCGGCTTTCTGCTACCATCGACGGGTATATAAATAATTCGAGCAAACTGCTGCTAAATCAGGCCATCCCTTCTTCCTCGGGTTATATTAATCAGTTTCAGAACACAGGTTCTACAAGGAATATCGGGTTGGAATTACAACTCTCAGGCAACATTGTAAGCACCAAAAATTTTAATTACAATGCCAGCTTCAATATTGCCTTTAACAAAAATAAGATCACTTCACTTGGTCAAAACCAGCAGTTATTGCGTAATTCAGGCTGGTTCAGCGCTAATAACTTCCCCGCTGACTACATGTTGAAAGTGGGCGAACAGATTGGCGCCATGTATGGCTATGTGAATGATGGCTATTATACGCTCGATGACTTCGATGCTGTACCATTCTCCAATCCTTTATATCCGCAATACAACACCCAGTACATTTTGAAAAAAGATGCGGTTA
>NZ_JBJMLX010000202.1:0-3896 GCF_045805085.1 Niastella sp. | reverse complement strand
GTGTTGAATACCGCAGATATGCGTAAGCGCAAACCAATGCAATACTTACAGATATTACCAAAATTGGTAAGTACCGTACGTAGCGCATCAAAAAATCCTTTATTGATACTTTAACACTTTGCTGACTTTCCTGTTCGTTCATTGCAGGTGTTTAATAAATAATTAAAAATTATGTTTCACACTCAATATTCAATGTCACCTACCTCAATATATTATATACAATAGCAACAATAGATACTAAACTAGCCACTGCTGAGACAATGGTCAAGTTGCGGTATAATTGCTGGTCGCTGCCTGTTTGCTTTCTTTCGTTGGAGTATACCATCACTACATCGTTCTGCTGCAGAGAAAAATAAGGCGACTGGAACAAGTTCGGATCTTTCAGGTTAATCTGGCCAAACTCACGCTTTCCCTCCTTTTCACGTATCACCAGCAAATTATCCCTTCGTCCATATATTGTAAGATCGCCGGCCAAACCCACCAGTTCAAGGATGGTAAGCTTTTCTTCCGGAATAGAATAGGGGCCGGGCTTATTTACTTCTCCCAATATGTTAACGTGAAAGTTAAGAAAACGTACATCGGTGTAAGGGTTGGTTAAATACACTTTAAGCTTTTCATCCATCATCTTCATTAATTCCTGCTTGGTCAGGCCTTCCACATGTAACACACCCAATGTTTGAAAACGGATATTGCCTTCCTGGTCAACCAGGTAGCCAGTAGCACCGCCTGCACCTGCTTTTGTGATCTGCTGGTTAAAAATAGCAGTAGCTTCAGGATTATCGCTATAAACGTAAATGCTTAACAAATCACCTTTTTGAATGACAACTTCTTTTACAGCTACCTTTAAGTTTTCGGGAATATCCAATTTACCGTCAAGATATTTCAATTCTTCCCGGGCTTTCTTGGTACTGGTACAAGAACCCATAAACATTACAACTACTACAAAAATACAAGCCTGTATAAAACGTGATACGGGCGTTTGCAACATATTGATAGAGTATTAATGACTAATTTAAACTTCGATTATTCTTTTACGAATCTAATCAAAGCGACCGTATTAACTTCGCCGGATTGCCAGCGTAAATACCTTTTTCTTTTACATCCTTTGTAACCACGGCTCCTGCTCCAATCACTACTCCATCACATATTGATACCGGCAACAAAGTCACATTAGAGCCTATTGAAACCCTGTTTCCGATGGTGGTCATTTTCCAGGCATTTCTGTCTCCAGAAGGGCCACCGCTTGAGAACACATCATTAACAAACATTACCCCATGCCCAATAAAACAATCTTCGCCAATTGTTACTCCATCACAAATAAAACTATGCGATTGTATCCGGGTACGTTCTCCTACTACTACATTACTTTGTATCTCTACAAACGGCCCAATAAAACAATCATCGCCGATTGTACAATCATACAAATTAACCGGCTGAACCACCTTTACATCTCTTCCAAAAGAAACGTCGCGTATTTGAGATGATAATAAAATAGGTTGGTTCATAGCTGGGTGGTGGCGCTATAAATTTTTTCAATAGCAGAAACTGTTTTCAGCCCATCCCAGGCACTGGTCGTCATTGATCCATTGTGCAGCAATACATCTATAAGATTATCGTATACCTTATCATGATTACTCATCGATCCCACATAATTGCCATATTCATTGGCAATGTTCCCGGCTGGTAAATCGGCTATGGTATAATCTTTAATATTCTGATATTCCAGCTCATTCAGATACTGACCACCGATCTTCACCGTTCCTTTTTCACCAAAGATGGTCAGCGATCCTTCCATATTTTTAGAATAACTGTTCACTGTATAATTGATGGTACCGATGGCGCCATTCACAAATTGCAGTATCACCACACCTGTATCTTCAAATTCAATAATACCCTGGTGCTCATAATTAGCCATCATTGACTGTACAAGTTTTACATCACCAATCATCCACAATAAAAGATCTATAAAATGACTGAACTGTGTAAACAACGTACCACCGTCCAGTTTCAAAGTACCCTTCCAGCTGTTGGCATAGTAATCAGCGCCTCTGTTCCAGAAACAATTAAGCTGAATACTGTAAATTTTGCCAAGCCTTCCTTCATCCAGTATTTTCTTAACGGCTACTACCGGCGGGTTATACCGGTTTTGTTTAATAATAAACAGTCGCTTATTATTTTTTTCAGCCGCACTTATCATTAACTCACAATCTTTAACCCGTAACGCCATAGGCTTTTCACACAACACATGCAATCCTGCTCCTAAAGCTTTTATACTATGTTCTGCATGTAAACCATTTGGCGTACATACCGACACCACATCAAAATTACCGGCTGCCTTTAAAAGCTCTTCTATAGAATAGTAAGCTATCGCATTGTATTTATTCGCCAGCTTATCAGCCCTTTCTTTTACCACATCACAAACTGCGACCAAAGTACCTTTCTTATTTATGTCCTCTGCATGTCGCTGAGCAATTCGTCCACAACCTATAATAGCAAACCTAATCACTTGTCAAGAAGCAGGATCTTTGATTTATCAATATAGGCTGAAAGAATAAACCCTATACTTTCTATAACTACTTCAACTTTTTTGTGCAATACTTTCTTTACGGTTCCTTCCTTACCCATTAATATACCACTTTGCACCATTACTTTCTTTCCTGCTTCAATATCAACAGGCCGTACTTCCACATCGTGATGGTCGTTTAAAAAACGTTTGATGGTCTCAATTTCTTTTTCTTTGATATTCGCAGGCTTGCCCAACCAGTATATAAAATTCACCACCCCATCAGTCATTCGCACCTGCGTTTTTTCGTCTTCATTCACTTTTACAAACACGTATGATTTAAACAGGGGCTCATCAACAATTTTTATCCGATCACTCCACTTGCGATGCACTTTATTGAGGGGGCAATAACTTTCAATACCTTTTTCTTCCAGTAGTTTATGCACCTTCTTTTCCCAGCGAGGGCGGGTATAAACAGCAAACCATTTTTTTGATGTTGGTGCAGCCATAAAAAGATGCCAAAAACGTCAACAATTATTAGTAAGAATTACGCAGAGCTTCGCCTCCTCAGCCACAGATTATCTCTGCAACCAACTGTAATTCAGTACATTATATCATATCACTAATCTCCCAACAATAATAAAAGGATATAAGTGAGCCACTTCAATGAAGTACTCCTTATACCCTTCCATTATAAAATTTATTTAGCGTAACAGTTTTTTCGTCCACAGGAATTCTTTCCATGTTTTTATTCTAAAGCATAGAAGTTTTAACCATTCGGTACTTCCATTGGCAAAAGCCTGCAAGTGCGCTACGGAACGGGTGCAAATATAGGTGTTTTTTAATGTGTATAAACATGTGTAAAAAATCTTAAACTATTATTTTTCAACCAAAAATGCCGTTTTCTCAGTCCCAATCTGTTATCAATAAACTAAAAAACACATTAAAAAGAATTAACACGCCCATTCAACCCCTTTTTACGATTGGCGCAAGGTAAATCATTTCTATAATCAATCTTTCACAAGTTGTAAACCCAGGTTATTATTTTGGCCATGCAAAAACCCGATTATAAACAGAGGAAAGGCTAATACCCCCATCACGGTATCATTAAAGAAAAGTAATTATTTATCTTTTTGAATAATGACCAATTGTGCGCCAGCAGGTTTCTATAGGCCACGCCAAAAACGTACACGATTTAATAAATATTGTTATCTGACATAAGCTACCACTCGTTCGCAGAAAACCGCATGTCTTTTACAGATAGAGAAATGCCTGCTGTGCTTTCAATATCTTGTTTCCTGTTTACAGGTTCCTTATCTTTCCTATCAAATGTAATATCTTGCAAAAACGCTTCTATTCCCTTGATGTTTTCCGGGGTGCTACGGTTGCTTTT
>NZ_JBJMLX010000201.1:0-11787 GCF_045805085.1 Niastella sp. | reverse complement strand
GCAGCTCATTCAAAATACGTTCTGCATAGTGTGCGCCGAGTATAAACCCTGTTCCCTTTTCCAAATGCGCTCCATAACTGCTAAGGTGCACCACCTGTTTTATACCCGATTGCTGAATGGCCATCGCATAATTGTTGCCAATGCGGCTACAATATGCAACGTGATCCAACTCGGTAAACCTGGGCGGTATCATAGCAAATACGGCATCAGCACCGGTAAAGGTTTGCACCAGAAAATCGACATTTTCCAATGAACCAATGGCGGCTATGGCGCCGAGTGCTTCAATGTTTTTTTGTTTTTCCGGATTGCTGCTGATTACTGTAACCTGATGGCCTTTTTGTACCAACTCTGTTGCAAGTGGCTTACCGATATTTCCTAATGAACCTGTTACTACAACTTTCATAATTACTGGCTTTTGTTTTCAGAATAAATTCAATAGCACAAAGCTCGGCGCCCTTAAATTTATTGCTGTAGCCAAATCTCTGGTTGTTGTAGCCATATATTTACTGCTCCATAAAACAGATCAGTTGAAGGCCTGCCGGAATTCCAATGGAGAAAGATTTGTTTTACTCTTGAATAATTTACTGAACGACTGGGAATGTTCAAATCCCAGTTCCCAGGCTATTTCGCTTACCGACAAACTGGTTGTTGATAATTTTTCCTTTGCCTTTTCAATCAGCTTGTCGTGTATATGCTGCTGGGTGCTTTGCCCGGTGAGCGTTTTCAATAATACACTTAAATAATTGGGCGATATATTCAATGCGCCGGCAATGTGTTGAACAGTGGGCAACCCGTTCCTTTGTATCTCATCGCTGTTAAACCAGGTAGTAAGAATATCTTCCAGCCGTTCCAAAACTCTATGATTAGCAATTTTACGGGTTATGAATTGACGATGGTAAAAACGCTCACCATATGTGAGTAGTAATTCAAGATGGCCAATGATCACATCCTGACTGAACTGATCGATATTGGAGCGGTACTCCTGCTCAATATTTTGGATAATACTTACAATGGTAGCCTCTTCCTTTTCCGACAAATGCAACGCCTCATTTACTGAATATCCAAAATATTCATATTGCTTTATTTTTCGCGCCAAAGGCGTACGCCATAAAAAATCGGGATGAATGAGTAACAGCCAGCCCGAATGTATATGCGGTTTTCCTTCCCTTGCCTCAATCTTTAATACCTGGCCGGGCGCCATAAAACTCAAAATGCCTGTATTGAAATCATACTCCAGCTGGCCGTATTTCATTTTGCCATCCGTTGTTTTTTTCAATGCAATGGAATAATAACCTATTACTATATGTTTCGGGTCAGCTCCAGGAGAGCACCTTATTAATTCAAACGGGATCACGCTGATCAATGGATGTTCCGGTTGGGGGATCTCCATGAGCTTATGATATTCTGATATGGTTTTAACGCTATGCGGTTGTACGCTTTTCATATGATAAAGAAATTATTTTTATTGAAACCCTGCAATGTGATGTAACCGGGCTGGGTTATATATATTCCCATCTTTTATTACAGTAACTACTTTTCTGACATTGCTGATGTTTTGCAAAGGATTGCCATCCGTTATAATAATATCCGCATTTTTACCCGGGGAGATCGACCCGGAAATCTTTTCCATATTCATTACCCTGGCAGGCACAATAGTAGCCGTTTGTAACGCCTGTACAGGTGTTAAACCGCTTTCGACATACAATTCCATTTCCCTGTAAACGCTAAAGCCAGGAAAGCCCATATCTGTTCCTGCAACAATAGTAATACTATCGGTGTATAAATGATATACGATCTGTTTAAAATTTTTCATGAATAACCTGCCCCGTTCAACCAATGAATCGGTAGCAGCGCCTGTGTTGATGAATAATGGTTTTAATGGCTGTGGTAACGAAGCAAATGCTGGTTCCAGTTTTGTGATACTGTCTTTTATTGAACGAAATATCATTTCATATACTCCTAACGTTGGATCGATCACTACATGGTGCGCCTTCAGAAAATTGAATACAGCCACATTTCCGGTATCAGAAAAATCTATTAAACCATCCTTGTTTTTCTTCAGTGCAGCATTAACAAAAGTAATATGGTTCACCTGGTCCATGCCTGAATCAATTCCTTGTTGTAAGGTCACTCCAATAGGAATATGACCGGTTACCAGTAAGCCCAACCGGTGTGCCTCGGCGCATATTTTTTTTATGATCTCAGGTTTTACGGAGCTATATATTTTTATTTGCTGAAAACCATTTTCTTTATATCGTTGAACAACATTTATGGCTTCTTCTCTTGTATTTGCCCGAATAACGCCCAGGGCATAGGGGCCATTACCATCAATAATACCTGCTTTCAGAATATGAGGACCAATACCATTTCCTTTATCAATCGCCTGTTGTACTGCATTGATATATTCAAACTCATTGCCGCAATCTCTTACGGTGGTTACACCGGCGGCCAGGTAAGCGGGGCCCCATTCTGCCTGCTCAAAATGGGCATGCATATCCCATAATCCTGGCAAAACTGTTTTGCCTTTTGCATTAATTACGTAGGCGTCGGAAGGAACTGTTACATTGTTTGCAGCTCCAACTTTTGTTATTTTCCCATTTTTAACCAAAACAACGCCGTTGCTGATAGATTGATTATTCTCCACATCTAATATGGTACCACCGGTTATGGCAATCACGTCATGTTTTTCGTACGAGGGATTTGCGTTTGCTGTAAATAAACGCATGCCATGTGCAGCCGCTTTATTGATCAGCACAGGTAACAGTGATTCATAGGGTTCCAGCATCATTTCCAGCTTATCACCTTCTGCATCATTGGTAATTAAACAAAACAATTGTCCGTTCGCATCTGTCCATAGAAATTCATTACCCCATACTAATCCGCTGATCACATAGCGATCCAGTACCAGGGAATTATTGTTAAAGAGTAAGGTGTCGGCTCCGTCTTTTTTAATTTGCACCTTGCCTGATGGCAGTATATTTACCGTAGCGGGCTCATGGTGTTTTTTCCAGTATTGCAATAACAACATTTGTGTGGTGCCGGGGGAGTAACCTGCTATTGGAAATCTTATGGCGGGTAACGATTGACTTATTATTGAATTATCAACTTTTATCTCGGCTTTGTTTTGATGAATAACCACTGAATCATTTATGGCAGAAATCCTTGAAGTTTTGCCATTTATTGTAAAAGCAACCGGCTCAAATTCTGTCGTTAGCAGCATTTTTGCTTTTAAAGGAACTGGTGTTCCCCTGTCGACGAATTTAAAATCTATTGTATATGTAATGATATCGCCATGCTTCGTTACAGAATATGTTTCCTTACCAATATTCTGTGCAAACTTATGTAGCAAAAAGGTGCAGCTGTCTGGCAACTGAGCATGTGTAAAATTTATGCCGGTCAATAAGGAGAGGATAAAGGTGATCTTTTTCATTAATAAAGATTAGGTTTAAAGAAAGGAGGTAAACTTAAAATATTATTTTGATCAGGGAATGCAAAATGGAGGATTTTTATACACCCTGGAAAGACAGGAACGGTTAGCAATTTTCAATAAGCATTTCCTCCTGCATTATATTACCTTAGCCTAAACCATCACTATGCCTGCTTCTCCCGCTCAAAAATTGAAGATAAAAGAGGGCTTCTCCCTGCGCACTATCAACGCGCCTGCTGATTTTAAAAAGGAGCTTGGTCCCCTACCCGATGAGGTGTCCGTTTCGCCTACGGCGAAGCACTACCAGCAAATTCACTGGTTCATCCTTAATAAAGCCCAGCTCGATAAAGAACTTTCCAAAGTAATGCCCCTGGTAACAGCCGACGTGCTTTGCTGGTGTTACTATCCAAAGGGCACTTCTTCCCTGCAAACCGACCTCACCCGCGACAAGGGTTGGGAAAACCTGCTGAAACAGCCGCATGTCCGCTCGATCACGCTTGTATCTTTTAACGATACCTGGTCAGCTTTTGCTTTTCGCCTGGAAACGGAAACCGGCAAAAGGAAAGATCCCAAACCCACTGAGCGGCCCATCCTTGAATACATAGACCCGAAAAATAAGACCGTCCGTCTGCCGGATGACCTGCAGGCACTGCTCTCTAAAAACAAAAAAGCCAGTTCGTTTTTTGAGTCCCTTTCATTCACCAACAAAAAGGAATATGTGGAATGGGTTGTTACCGCCAAACGCGCCGAAACCCGGCAGGAACGGGTTACCGGTACCCTCGACCGGTTATTGAAGGGCTGGAAAAATCCGCGGAATATCTAAGCTGGAACGATTACTGTTGGCGGCTGGCTCCATGAAGGCAAGACAGGTCACTTGCAAGTGATCTGTGGTTTAATATCAATATTTTACCCTTTCAGTCAATTCGCGTCTGAGTCGTTTTTTTAGCTTATTCAAAATGCCATATAATACAAGAGGGGCGACCCATTTACCAATAAATGAATTCCTGCGTTTTTGGCGGGCAAGATTAAACATCAATGCTGACATGGCGCCTGCCGATAACCAAAGAAACAGATTGGATGGCTGTTTAGATGTGCGTGCTTTTATGTTCCTGGCAGTATTGCCTATTTTATTTTGTCGCTGTTGTATTCTATATGCAGTTTCCATAAATTGTTATTTTCAGTTTGCTCTTACTAAAAGGCTGTAAAACTTATGCCACTACAGGTATAATTATTTCAGGGAATTGGGTGCTTTCCCATAGCTTTTAAAGAAAGACCGCCTCCAAATCGCTTCGGGACGGTCTTTCATTTAACATACTACATTTAATGTGTCGCTGCAGTACCGTGATGGTCTCTTCGGTGATGGTTTCTTCTTTCAGTAGTCGGAACCGGCTTCGTCATTAACGCGGCACCGATTTCAAGAATACCTAAGATTAAGTGAGGCTGCCAGATATAATCGGCAAAACCAAATAACCACGGCGAAGCGGCCAGTATGGCACCACCAGCGATGTCAAGCATAAGGTGTGTACGCATTGAGATAGCGGGTGTTGCTCCCAGCTCATAATCGGTTAATAAGCTGTACAGAATTATACCAGCGCCTAATATTACGGGCACCCATGTTTCGGCTTCACCCCTTGCAAAACCAAATATCCACGGCGCCGCAATAAGCAGCACACCCATGATATAGTCTAAATATCCATGGGTTTTTGTCTCTATCACTCTCATAGTTCAAACAATTTGGTTGAATTATAAAATGTGCATAACCTATGCCACCAGCATTCAACCGATAATGAATAAGATAGTTTTGGGGAGTGTAGAGCGATATACGCGATTTTTTATATAGCGTGTCCATGGGTCGGTTTGCCTCCTAATTTATTCCCGGCTTTTTTCTTCCTCGTCAACTGGTCAACTCGTCAACTCTTCAACTGGTCAACTTACCTCAATTCCACCCTTTTACCCGTGCTAACCGATTTGTAAATAGCATCTATTTTCTTTAGATCACGCACGCCTTCTTCCCCATCAACCGGTACAACAGGTTGTTTACCATCCAGGATAATACCCGCCATTTCATCCATCTGCACGGTTTGATGCGTGATATGCGGTTGTGTTAATTCGCCTTTGTTGGTACGCCCTTTAATAGGGCCGTAACCGGTGGCAGGTTGTAATTCGGCAAAACCTTTCTCCGCATTTAAAAAGAAGCGATCGAGATTATTCATATTATAAGTACTTAAACAGGAAGCCACGGCCCCGCTGGGAAAACCCAGTTGAAACTGGATGGTCTCATCTACGCCCGGTTTAAACTTTTGCGGATTGGTTTTGGTTTCCTCGGCTGTTACCCAAATCGGTTCTTCCCCGATCATATAACGCGCACCATTAATAGAATAAATGCCGATATCCATCATGGAACCACCGCCGGACAATGCTTTGTTCAACCGCCACTGCGTGGGATCGCCAATGGTGAAGCCGCTCAGCCCCTGGAAGAACAGGATTTTACCCAACTCGCCATCTTTACGCATCCTGATGATCTCAAGGGTCTTTGGTTCAAAATGCATGCGATAGCCCACCAGCAGTTTTACGTTGGCCTTTTTGCAGGCGTCTACCATCTCCTGCCCTTCCTTTGCATTCAACGCCATCGGCTTTTCACAAATAACATGCTTTCCCGCTTTGGCGGCGCGAATAACATTGTCGTGGTGCAGGCCGTTAGGGGTGGTCACATACACCACATCGATCTCCGGGTTGTCTTTTATGGTATCGAAGGTCTCGTAGCTGTAACAGTTCTTTTCAGGAATATTGTATTTCGTTTGCCAGTTGGTGATCTTGGCGGGTGTGCCACTCACCACTCCTGTAAGGCGGGCCCGTTTACAATCTTTCATAGCTTCCGCCACGCGGGTGCCATAACTACCCAGGCCCATAATAGCTACGCGTAAGGGTGGACCATCATCTGTTTTTGTATCGGCATATTCCATACTGGAAATGGCCTCGGGCGACAGCAATGGAAACGCAATTACCGAAGCCGCCAGCTTTTGCAGAAAGTTTCGACGGGAATTCATACAGGCAAGTTTTTTTTAAATTTAAGTAACAATGAGTTACCGCAGCATTATTTATGCCACCAACATTTTTACCAATTGTGATGATTGTTTGCCAGTAACGGTAAGCTTGTGCCGGTGTTGCTGTCAGTATTTTCCGCTCATCCTTAAAATAGTTGTTTTTCGTAACCTGTTACGCCCTGCATTTCCCTTTGATCACTACAGCGAAAACCCCGTTGCTCGTTTTTCCCACATTACCACTGCTATACTTTAACAGCAGTGAAAAAAAGAGAATTAGTACACTTGGTATATGAACCCGGGCAAACTGCTTTTGCTGATCTGTTTTGCAGTCACATGTATCACTACAACCGCTATGAGTCAATCCACCGATACTACGGTGGTAAGAAGGTCTTATTTTACCCGGCACATCCAGGGCAATATTTTGTTAGATGGCATTCCCAACGAAGACGCCTGGAATTCGGTTGCGTGGACCGGTGACTTTACCCAATGGCAACCCAACGAAGGCAAGGCGCCCCACCAGCCTACCGAATTCAAGATCCTGTATGATGAAAAATACCTGTATATCGCCTATCATTGTATTGATAAGTATCCGGACTCTATTATAAAATGGATGGACCGCCGAGACCAGTTTCCCGGCGATTGGGTGGAGATAAACATCGACAGTTATCACGACCAGCGTACCGCCTTTTCTTTTACGCTATCGGTATCGGGCGTACGCGGCGATGAATTTGTTTCGAATAATGGTAATAACTGGGATGTGAACTGGAACCCCATCTGGTTTTCAAAAACCCATATTGATAAAACCGGGTGGACGGCCGAAGTAAAGATTCCGTTCAGCCAGCTGCGTTATGGCAATGAGGTGGATAAAACCTGGGGCATACAGGTAACCCGGCGCATTTTTCGCAAGGAAGAAAGATCCTGCTGGCAATACATCCCTCAAAACTCCGGCGTTTGGGTAAGCCGTTTTGGCGAACTGAAAGGTTTGAAAAATATTCCCATGCACCGCCAGGTAGAAATTGCGCCTTATGTAACCATCCAGGCCGATAAATACAAAAAGGAAGTGGGCAATCCGTTTGCCAAAGGGTTCGACAGAAAAGTAACCGGCGGGGTCGATGGCAAGTATGCCGTTACCAACGACCTCATTCTCGACTTTACCGTAAACCCCGATTTCGGGCAGGTGGAAGCCGATCCCTCCCAGGTACGTATCGATGGCTTTCAGAATTTCTTTGAAGAACGCCGGCCTTTCTTTATGGAAAGCCGGAATATTTTCGATTACCAGTTAACCGGTTCCGAAGCGGGTGGCGATTACGACTCCGATCTGCTTTTTTACTCGCGGCGCATCGGCAGTTCACCGCATCACACGCCCGATACAAGCGACAATGAACACCTGAAAATGCCGCAAAACACGTCCATCCTTGGGGCAGCCAAATTCAGCGGCAAAACCCGCAAAGGCTGGAGCATTGGTGTACTGGAAAGTATTACCCAACAGGAAATGGCCACCATCGATAAGAACGGGGAGAGAAGAAAGGAATTGGTAGAACCGTTGACCAGCTATTTTGTAGGCAGATTGCAAAAAGATATCGATAGCGGCCAAACCATTTTTGGCGGCATTATAACCGCAGTAAACCGCGATGGCGGTCTGAACGACCTGTTACACCACCAGGCCTATTCCGGCGGGCTCGATTTCTTTCATACCTGGAAGAACCGCACCTGGTACATCCGCGGTAATATGGTCTTTAGCGAGGTGCAGGGTACGAAGGAAGCCATCCTGAATACCCAAACCGCCTTTGAACACCTGTTTCAACGCACCGACGCCCGCAACCTGGCGGTAGACAGCAACCGCACGGCGCTTACCGGATCCGGCGGCACCTTCCGCTTTGGAAAAATAGGTGGTAAATCGGGCAGGCATGGCCGCCTGTTTAAATTTGAAACAGGCTTTACACTGCGCTCCCCCGAACTTGAACTGAACGATATCGGCTTTATGCTCACCGCCAATGAGATCAATCATTTTACCTGGGCGGGTTTTCACTGGCCCAAATCGTTCCTGTTCTTCCGCTGGGCCAGGTTGAATTACAACCACTGGTCGCGGTGGGATTACAGCGGCAAATTCATGAACCAGGCCTTTAATTTCAATTCACATGCTTCCTTTAAAAATAACTGGCAGGTAGGTACCGGCAGCACCGCCACCGTGTACGATGTTTCAAACAATGCGTTACGCGGCACAACGGCCATGCGCAATCCCGGTAATATTTCACATAATGCGTATATAAATACCGATTTTAGAAAGAAAATAGCAGCTTACCTGAGCATCTCCAACCAATGGGGATTTGGCAATACCATAAAGAATAATAACGTAGAACTCACCCTGTACTATCAACCCATGAATTCCCTGCGGCTTAGTATTGCCGGTAACTATTCCTATTACTGGCGCCGCCAGGATCAGTTTGTAGATAACGTTTCATATAACAACACTACCCGTACCATTGTGAGTGAAGTAAAACAACACACCCTTCGTTTTACCGGCCGGTTAACGTATAACATTACACCCGATCTTACTTTGCAATATTACGGACAACCATACATTAACAGGCCTGTATACAATCATTTTGCTTATGTAGCAAATCCCATGGCCAAAAATTACAACGACCGTTTTCATCCGCTCAGTAATGGCGAAGTAAAAGAAGTGAATGGCGGGTACCAGGTAGATGAACAAAAAGATGGCATTGTAGATTACACCTTCGATAAACCCGATTTTAACTTTGTACAGTTCCGATCCAACTTTGTAATGCGCTGGGAATATAAACGCGGCTCAGAACTCTACCTGGTGTGGTCGCAAAGCAATACGCCCGACGCCAATGTTGACCTGGATAACAAGGTAGGCATTTCAAAAAGTTTATGGCAGAACGCGTTTGATCATAATGCTGCGAGAAATATCTTTCTCGTAAAGTGGACCTATCGATTCCTGAAGTAACCCCTGAACGCCGAAAGCCTAACGAAGGTTGTAACCAGCGTTAGGCTTTCGTATTTTCATGGCTATGATCTACTAAGCAACTGCCACTCTTGTGTATTGATCAGTTGCACCAGCTTCTTTCAACTTTTTCCTTCTTTGGTAGAAATAATAAGATGCAATAGCTAAAGCCAGTGGCAATGCCATAAATAGCCAGTCAGGTTTGCCAATGGCCAATATGGAATAAGTAGCACCGATGAGATCGAAGAATAATCCGGCATAAGCCCATTCTTTCAGGCGGGGAAAACCTGGTACCAGAATAGCGATCACGCCTAACAATTTGGCTACACCTATAAAGGGTACAAAAAAAGTAGGGTAACCCAATTCAACATGCATGCCTTGTATGGCTATGGGTTGACTAAGGATATCAGGTATAGCAGAACCCAGCATCAGGAAAGCAAATAAACCGTTGAACACCCAGTAGAAAATGTTAGTCTTTTTCATAACAATGTGATTTAGTAGTTGAGTATTTGTTTTTTGTTTTGTTGAAACAAAGCTATCATCAAAAAACAGCTTCAACGGGGTGTGTTACGGACAATTTAAGGGGTGGTTTGCGACTTATTGCTCCATGCCCGATTTACCAGCATAGTGTGTTCTTCCCTGGGAATCGAGCACCAACGCACCCGAAAATGAAAGCGCCGTATTCTTGGTGTCGAATTGCCATTTATCTGCACCGGTAATAGCATTATAAGCATGAAAATAACCCAAATATCCGCCGCCACTATTATAAACAACGCCATCGGCAACCGTAGCATTGCCACTATTAGGATAGATGTTTTTACTCCATGCCGGCGTTCCGTTTGAAGTATTTACTGCATAAAAGTTGCCATCATCTCCGGATATATACAGCAGTCCGTTTGAGACGGTCGGACTACTCGAAAATCCAATCTTTTTAAGGGATTCCCAAATTAGTGTTCCGGTACTGGCATTTACCGCATATAAACTTCCACCAACCCAACCGGCAATATATACAACCCCATTAGCGACCGTTGGACTTGATTGTTCCAGGGAGAAGCCTGCAGAATATTTCCACACAAGACCGCCGTCTGTCGCATTTACTGCATACAGGTAACCATCACGGCTACCAAAATATACTTTTCCATCTACTACAGCCTGCCCTGATCCATTGAGCATATCGCCGGTAGTATAACTCCAAACAAACTGTCCGGTTTTTGCATTCAATGCATACTCTTTGCTGTCTGAGCAACCAAAATAAACGATCCCGTTCACTACCGTTGCACCGGTACTGATATTACCATGGGTATTATACCGCCATTTTTCTGCACCGGTTTGCGCATCCAGCGCATAAAAAATAGCATCATTGCAACCAACATATATTGTCTTATCATCGAGCGTAACAGGCGCTTCGATCCCGGTTGAACCCGTCAGGAATTTCCAAAGTATTTTTCCGGTCACTGCATGAAACGCGTACACATAATTGTCGATACCACCAACGTATACAACGCTATCTTTGAAAGTGGCTGTTGAATAAGAAAACGGCTTGGTGCTGGTAAAATCCCATTTTAACGCACCGGTAAGCGCATCCAGCGCATAGAATTTATTATTATCTCCACCAACAAACACCCGGTTGCGAATTGGCATGCGGGTAACAACCACTACATATTTCCTCTTACTGGTATCCTCAGCCTGTACCGTGTAAACGACAGGTTTTGTAAAATCCTGTTCTTCGCCACTGGCAGGTGTTAAAATAACCCCGCTAAAGGTAAGGGAGGGTGTTAAATGCGAAAGATCGGTTCCAAAAGGTACGCCAACCAGGATACTGTCGGCTTTAATGGAAACAGACATATCCGCTATATCCAGCACCGCCCCATTGGGACCTTTTACAGAAAAAGAGGTAATTATTTTAGTTGAGTCTTTGGGTTTTGTCGGCGGCGGAGACGGAGGATTATCATCGCCTTTTTTACAGGAGCCCATCAAATTCAGCAAGCCCGATAAAAGGATAAAGCCTCCGATAAGGGTAACAAAGGACCGGTAATTCTTCATAAGGTAACGCGTATGGTTTAAAGGTATATAAAAAGAAAAAGTCATCTATCAACAAAATTGACTGATGACTTTTTTCCCTTGGCAAATATAGCGAACGGTTCTTATTAAAACAACAACCGCACCTTAATTGTATCCTTCACCTCTTTTAACAACTGCATAGCCGTATTCGACAATTTCTTGTCAATATCCAGCACCACATACCCTATTTCATCGTTTGTTTTCAGGTACTGGCCCAGGATGTTGATCTTGTTGTTTGCCAGGGTGGTATTGATGGCCGATAACACACCCGGTACATTGCGGTGAAT
>NZ_JBJMLX010000200.1:0-33288 GCF_045805085.1 Niastella sp. | reverse complement strand
TTTGTTTAACCAATCCGGCCATATGCGTGAATACAGCCGTACAATCAGCAGGCACTTCAGGCCCCAGGAAGATCAATTGTTTGCGGTGAAACGGCCATTCAGACGATCGAACATTGAACGTTGTGGGTTGACGCGATGAATTACCAAAGTTAACACAGGTACCGCTTGCAGTTAACATACTTACCGCAACAGCCAGCACATGGCCACCGATCGAATCAAACACCACATCATATTTTCCCGCGGCTTTTGCCTCTTCTATTGACGTAAACACAGCATGAGGCATTACTCCATCATTTTCCATTTGCTGTTTCAGGTTAGGGCGCCGGCTTACTGCAAATACTTTTGCCCCGGCCATGGCTGTTAATTGACATAAAATTCGCCCAACACCGCCTGCGGCGCCAGTGATCAATACCTGCAGGTTAAGCAACGGGCCCACTGCTTCCATACAAGTTACAGCAGTACCTGCTGCTACCGGCAATGAAGCAGCCTGCGCATCACTAATATCATCAGGTGTTGTGGCCATTTGTGCCGCGGCAGCAACAATGTATTCGGCCCAGGCTCCTTGTTGAACAAAACCAAAAACGCGCGTACCTTCTTTTGGTGAGTTGCCATTTGAAGCTGCTTTTATTATTACACCCGCAAAATCCCAACCGGGAATATAACTGGTAGTAGCAGCAAGGGCCGTACGCACTTCACCCTGGTTTAGTGAAAAAGCAGTAACTCGTATCAGCGCCTGGTGGGGTGCAGGAACAGGAACAGAACATTCCGTTATCTTAAAACGTGAATCAGGATCCGTAACGATAGCCCGCATGCGGTTTAACATTTCCATATAACGTTGATTTTTGGCAAAGCTAAAATCAGCGAAATGGAAAAGCGTTGATTTGAATCAACAAAACTAACGTGCAGGGTTTCTCAACCTGCTTAATGTTTCTTTAGTCATACCCAGGTAATTTGCAAGCATGTGATGAGGTATGCGTAAGAATAATTCAGGAGAAGTGCTCATTAACTTATCGTAACGTATTTGAGGCGTTTCATAATAAGAGGCTTCCAGCCGTTCCATAAAATAACAGGCAGTGTGCTGAGCCAGGTACCTCCCAATTTTTTGCCATGAATAGGAGCTATCGAAGAGATCGATTAATTTTTTGGCATCCATGCAAACCAGGGTAGACTTTTCAACCGCCAGGATATTTACCTTTGAAGGCTTTTGCGTTACAATGCTATAATAGTTGGTAACAAATTCATGTTCTATAGCAAAATCAAAGGTGCGGTCTTCTCCGTTATGATCTTTTACCCAGCGAAAACAACCTTCGAGTAAAAATCCAACTGTTTTACATATTTTACCTTCTGCCAGAAATAATTCTTTTTTGTCGTACACCTGTATGTACAACAGCTCATTCAAATTTTCCCATTCCAGGTCATTTAAAGGAACAAGGCTGTTTAAATACGTTCGAAGGGGCGTAAAATCTTGGTTCATGGTGCTTCAAATGTAGCCCCTTTCATGTTAAGCCGGCTTCAAAAAGCCTGGCACAATTTTTTATATAACCTGCGCGCTTATCATTACAGGATAGTGTCCTTTCTTCTAACAAATATTTTCCGCATTTCGTAAACTCCAAAATCGTTTACTGGCACAGTTTTTCCGGTCTATTCGCACCTCAATACTATTTGAAAAACTATGAAAGTGTCAACTCTACGCTTCCTAAAGCTATTGCTTTTTGTTGCAACATCGTTTTGTGCCAATGCTACTAACTATTATGTAGACCCATCATCCCCGGGGAAAAATCTCGGAACATATGATGATCCGTGGCACGACATTAACGACATTCCGTGGACGATAAATTATTTTCAACCGGGCGATAACGTTTACTTTAGGCGCGGTCAACAATACACGGGTACCTTGTCTATCAACAGTAATGGTAGCGAAGGTGCACCCATAACCATCATGCCCTATGGTGAGGGCAGTGCACCCCTGTTTAAATTCAATCCGGGTAGCTTTCCCGATCCAGTGATCAGTAACCGGGTAATGATCCGCCTGAATCAATGTAACTACATTGTTATCGATGGCTTTGAAATGACCGACTATACCATCCCCGATTATGATCGAAGTGGCACGGCTAATGTGGGCTACGGGGTTTACATTTATAAAGGTTCCGGGGATGGCGGTTCTCACAACGTTATTAAGAATTGCACTATCTCGAGATTAGGCGCGGGCATTAACATAGATGGTGGTAGCGACAATACCATCACCAATTGCACCATCAGCAACCTGCGCATGATCATCAATACGCCTTACCAAATGTGGGACGATTTTGGCGCCGTGGGTATCGTGGTCGGCGGTTCTAACAATACCATCTCCCATAATCAAATCCACGAATGCTGGAGCAATAGCTACGATTATCACCTGGACGGTGGCGCTATTGAAATGTATGGCGATGTTTCTGATAACAAAATATTATACAATACCGCCAGCGATAACATCGGCTTTGTTGAATTCGGCAGCGGCTGGGGCGGTCATGCGTTCAATAACCTCTTTGGGTATAACCTGCTCGTAAATAACGGACATGTATTTTGGATCAACTCCAGCAGCGTGTTTGCTCTCGATGTTCGCAATCTCCAGTTCTTCAATAACGATGTTATTGAAACAAAAGCACCCCGCCTTCCCGATGTAAGGAATCTTATGGGCATTACGTCTACTCCCTGGGTATCGAATGTGATTACCATGAAGAATAATATTTTCTGGATCAACACTTCTTCCAATATTACCGATCCCAATTTTAAACCTTTTAATGGTCCGCAAATGATCCACCAGAGCAACATCTTTCATTTAAATGGGGGCAGCCTTGGGTTTGAACCCGATTGGTCAGATCAAAACCTTCCAAAGGAGGTGGAGGTGTTTGCCAATACATACTCTTACGATCCGCTTACCTGGAATTACGATCTGCGGCCAAGTGCCTGTGCCGTTAACTGGGGACAATGGACGGGCATTGTAAAAGACTTTTGGGGTAAAGATGTACCCTACAGTGGTGTTCCTGATGCTGGTATTTCTGAGAGCAATTCCAGCCTTACGCCCGCCCGCATCTCAACGGCTTCAACCGGTTTGGTAAGTATTGAAAATCGCGACGAGGCAAGCAGCCTGACTATTTCGCCCAATCCGGCCCAAGATTATGTTTACCTGAAATTGACAGGCAATAATTATTTAAACAAAGAAGTAGTACTGACGAATATGGCTGGCGTAGTACTTCAAAAGCACAAATTGAACGATGCAGGTAGCCAGGTGAAGCTTAACGTTAGCATGCTGCCTAAAGGTTCTTATGCCGTAAAGATTACAGATATTCAAACCGGTAAATCGCAAAGCAAAACATTTATAAAATAAAGTGGGAGGCATTTGACGTAATAAAGTGGAAAAATGCCTGATATTTCATGGCCCTGTTAGGGTTTATAAGATCTTTAATATGAATGTCGCGGTGTTTAGTTGCATTCTACGGGCATGTAACTATCTCCCCGGCAAAAGTAGTAAAGGCCCGCTTTCGCGGGCCTTGTAAGTTATTGGCGTCGTAGGGATTGATTTAATCCACCACTTCGGTACACTTTTATATGGATGTTAATCCTTAATTAGCCTTTGCACCGGCACTTACTCCATGATGTTTAGTACCTATGTGTGCACCGGCACTGCAGGAGCTAATGGAGACACCAATTACCACAAGCATAGCAACAATTATTGAAAACTTTTTCATATTGTATGTTTAGAATACATAAATAAAAAATTGTGCCGCAGTTGTTTTTGCACAGGTAATTGCTTCACTATCAACACTGTTTTTCAAAATTGATAGAATCTTTCTGGATTGGCGTATGCCCGGAATTAGTGGCAGGGAGATACTAACCAGTTACTCTTATCGGCTATACAGACAAGGATTATCTGCTATATTTCTTAAATGAGGAAACAATCTCCAGGATCAAAAGACTAAATACATGTTGAATTGTTTCATCACCCGATTGTGCTTTTTCACCCCAACTTAATTTCTTCTGAAGTAGCCAGAACAAAACAGTAACTGTTGCTGCAGTTAACGTATCAAGAATAAGAACAGGATTGTTCGAAGCTTTTACTGTTATAGTATGAAGGTGTTTTATGGGCATCCCGCCGGCAATTTCAAACTGAGGTGCAAAGCAAAAAACTTTAAAATGGCAATCTTCACTAAAGCTTAGTAGCCGAACGGTCACTTTGGGAACCTTGTAAAAAAGCATCCCTTTGGAAAGTACGTATGTTTTCAAGTCATGCACCAGGGTAACTTCGCCTTTCTCAATGTAGAGCATAGCAGCATCATCTTTTCCCGCAATACTCATGAGCGGAAAAAGTTCCATCTCCGTAGAATCTACTATTAAAAAAGTGCTTTCCATTCCATCAGTTTTTGTTTGTATCTCATAATTGCTATTCCAATCCGCTGGAACTTCATGTATGGTTTTTACCTGAACGGGTGATTGATGTGTGGTGTTCATTCTTATGTTAGTTTTTGGAGGATGCATTTTTATCATGATTTAAGTAGCGCCTTTTTTTCAAACCGTAAATTAGCTCTATACCAGGGGCTGATCCAAATTCTGAGGCCGACAAAAGTCTGACACCGACCGGACAAAAAACGGGAAGTAATCCGTTAACACTGGACAAAAAATGGAAATGAAAAAAATTATATGATCTCTACATGCCGGGGATCGGCGGGTGCAGCAACGCAATGAGCTGAGAGCGTGGAGCGAATCATCTTATTTTCAATATGCTCAATTCTTTTAGCATAAATCCAGAAAACGATTGCTATCAGCAGCGCCGCAGTAAGAATAATAATGAACAGGAACAAATTTTTTTTCTTCATGTAATTACAGGCGGCTGCCATTTTATTAAGAGCGAAATTACCTGCCTACCAGCGGACGATCCAAATCCGGAGGCCGACAAATGTCTGACATTGACTGGACAAAAAATGGACATATATCATAACCCCCTTTAAGAGAAGGGTTTAAACACCCGCTCGTTAAATCTTGGTCAGAAACGTTTCCGTTGCTAACTCATCTTCCAGTTGTAACCGCTTGCGGAGACGTTGCCTGATCTTATAAACGCTATCAGTAGAAATGCCGAGCATGGACGCCATTTGCTTTGTGTTTAGATGCAAACGGATAAGTGATGCCATACGCTTCTCGGCTGCAGTAATGTCGGGAACCATTTCCTTGAGTTTTAAAAAAAAGCCCGGATATATTTTTTCGAATAATGTCTTAAATTTTTCCCAGTCATCTTCGGTAAGGATGGTTTGCCGGCTTAGCTCGCTGGCAAGCTGTTGCTGTTCATCGGTAAGTGGTTTGGTTGCTATCTGCTGTTCCAACTGTTCTATAACCCTTGTTTTTTCAATGATGCTATGGGTAAACATGTCCAGTTGCTCTTTTGCCGCTGTCAGTTCTTTTTCGGCAGCCACCTTTTGCTGAAAAGCCAATTGCCGCTGAAACCTGGATTTTAAACGCTGGCGATTGACAACCAATAAACCCACAATGGCAACAAAAACAATAGCGGCAATAATATAATTACGCTCTTGTGTTTCGGCATCTTTTTCTTTTTGAAGATCACGGATCTCAGCAATGTTTGACTGATTGTCGAGTCTGAGCCGGGCAATTTCCAAACGGCTGTTTGCAACAGCATGTTCGATAGAATCGTGGAGGTTATTATATAATTGTGAATAGTGATAAAAGCTGTCGCTGTTTCCCAGGACACGATATACATCGGCTGTGGCATAATACACATCCTGAAGGAAAT
The DNA here is from genome assembly GCF_045805085.1 of Niastella sp. Lineage (NCBI taxonomy): Bacteria > Pseudomonadati > Bacteroidota > Chitinophagia > Chitinophagales > Chitinophagaceae > Niastella > Niastella sp. The sequence continues at coordinate 27,506 of NZ_JBJMLX010000200.1, read as the reverse complement.
ACTGCAATGGCTGAGGTTGTTGTTGAAGCATTCGCAGCGATTCCTTTACCTGCAGCAATGCGCTGTCTTTTTTACCCTGCAATAAATTGATTCTCGCTATCATTTGCAACGAGTGGGCCGCATTGGCAATTTCGCCATATTCTTTACTGCTGCGGTAGTCGAATTCAAGCAATGGTTTAGCGAGGTCGTATTTTTTTTGTAAAAAATAGACATATCCTTTATTTCCCAAAATAATTCCTTTCCAAACTTCAGAATTTAACGCATTTGCCATTTGCATGGCAACATCAAAATAATAAAATGCAGAATCGTAGTTGCCAATTTTTCGCCAGCAAAGTGCTATCGTATTCCAACGGCTCATCGTATTTATTCTTGCATCATGGGAAGTGTCTTTTTCATTATTAATAGATCTACGAATGTAATAGATGCCCTTGTCAAGGTCACGTGTGAGATAAAAAAGCTCTCCGAGAAACTGGTATTTGTGCGATTCAGCTGTTATTCCTTTTTTATCAAGAATTTCAACCGCATTTAAACAATACATTGTCGACAGTTCAATTTGATTGCAGAAAAACATTGTTTCTCCATACCACCAGCTCACGGCTGCAATCAGGTATTCGTCATCTATTGCATAAGCCTGTTGTAATGCAGGCTTTATTAGTTTTACTATGGAATCCTTTGCCGCCTTGTCCCGTATTTTCCATAACATAGTTGCCCGAAGGTGTTTTATGCGCACCTGGAAATAGGGTCCTGCCGAAACACCTTTTTTTTCAAGCTCATTTAAAGTGCGGAAAACAATGGCAGTGTCTGTACGCTGCAATATATCCACGATCTCATTAAAGTTTTTGTTTAGCGTATCATCATCTGCATCTAAACTTTTCACCCAGGTTCCCAATGGCAAAGATTGGTTTTGTGAAAATGCAGGAACATTTTGTTGAAGAAAGATAAATAATCCTAATAGCAGATATGGCGTTTTGGTTAGAAGCATCATTTGCTGTTATTATAACTATACAACAAATTCATAGCAATAGTAGTTTCCCATAAATTGCATGAAACCCAGGACTAAGTTACACTCATTTCAGGATATTGATATTCAAATTATTAAACTTTTCCCTTTTGAATGATCTGTTCCTTTTTTTATCGGACAGATACAATTAATTATATTCCAGAATAAAATATTCGCACTAATTATGAATACATTCTCAAAAGAAACTCTTAGAGGTAAAAATGCCATTATTGTAGGTGGTTCACGTGGAATTGGTAAAGCAATGGTAGAACGTCTCTCCTCCGCAGGAGCATCAGTAGCCATCAATTATGTCAACAGTCAGCCAGCAGCAGAACAACTGGCAGAACAGATCATTCAACAGGGAGGAAAAGCAGTTGCTGTACGGGCTGATATTTCAAAGCTGCCAGCTATCAAATCATTGTTTGAGCAGGCGGAGGAACAGCTGGGGCCACCTGATATAGTGATAGTGAATGCGGCAGACTATGTTCCTGCCCTGTTGTCGGAAGCAACGGAGGAACAGTACGATCGCATCTTCAATACAAACACCAAAGGAGTTTTCTTTGTACTGCAGGAAGCCGCCAGGAGGGTGCGCGATGGTGGACGCATCATTGTTACCTCCAGTGGCGGCACACAAATGTATTTTACTATGAACTCCATTTACCTGGGTAGTAAAGGAGCTGTAGAGCAGTTTGTTCGTGTATTATCACGTGAACTTGGAGAACGTAACATCACGGTCAATACTATTTCGCCGGGGTTTACCAATACTGATCTGTTACCCGACCGCGATCGGGCTGTGGCCGCCGGCATGTCACCATTTAAACGGGTTGGAGAACCCTATGATGTGGCTGATGTGGCCGTCTTTCTTGCCAGCGATGCGGCCAGATGGATTACCGGCCAGAATATTGGCGCAGGCGGCGGCGTATTTTAAGATATAACTATGACTCATCAATAACTAACTACGTCATACCAGTGCGTAGTTATTCTTTTTGATGAAATGAGTTGTTGTCTACGCTTCGTGCAGGCGGTGGCGGCATTTTTGCTGATACTGTAGTAAAAAGCAGGCATGGAGAATTCAACAACCGGATCATACAAAGCAGGTACAAGCGGGCTCGTATTACCCGTACCTAATAAACAGGCTTTTCCGCCAGAGTTCAGGGATAAAAGCCGGCTTACCTACTACAGTTCCCTGTTGAATAGTCTGGAGGTAAACAGTTCATTTTATAAAGTGCCGCAACCAGCCACCGTTAAAAAATGGGCAGATAGTGTGCCGGCGGGTTTCGTCTTTACGTTTAAGCTATGGCAGGAAATTACCCATATAAAAAAGTTTGCCTACAAACGGGAAGATGTGTTGCGGTTTATGGAAGTGATTGACCAGGCTGGCGATAAGAAAGGATGTTTGCTTGTGCAATTTCCCCCTTCTTTAACCATAGAGCGATTTGGACAGGTGGAATATTTGCTGGGCATCATACAAAGCATTGTACCGGAACATGGCTGGAAGGTGGCCATCGAATTCAGGCACCCATCCTGGTATATTGGTGAAGTATACGAGCTGGCCGATGAATATGCCTGCAGCATGGTTTTACATGATATACCAAAGTCGATGAACAGGCGGCTCAATAAAAAAGCAGCATTTGTATATCTCCGTTTTCACGGACCAGCGGGTGATTACCGGGGTGGTTATTCTGACGAATATTTGCAGCAACAGGCCGAACTGATTTCCGGTTGGCGCCAGGAAGGCAAAGATGTTTATGTTTACTTCAATAATACTATTGGGGATGCGATTAAAAATGTAATGACCTTGAATAATATGATCTCATTTCATTCAGCCAACGGTCATTCCTTTTCCTAAAAAGAATGATAAAAACAGGGTGCCAGGCTGGCGAAAAGCTTGGTTTTTAAAATGTTGTTCTTATATTTACACTGTCTCTTTCCAGGTAACATCTAATTAACTGTCTAATTGCCTCACCGACAGATAGTTACCACAGTTTTAACGATTTCTTTTGTTTTAGTTATTGCACTTGTATTCTTGTTTTTTGCTTTTGTATTCTTGTTTTCGTTTTCAGTTCAGTTTATTGTATTGATAAGTCTTTATTTAGTTAACAGTAAAAAAATTAACGTTATGAAGCTTTCTGAGTTTATTGTATTGAATGAAGCGGAAAAAAAGCACGCTGTTATGAACAATGCCGTAGCGCTCGCCACAAGGACTTCTCCCGGTCTTGTTATTTTCCTTTTTCAGATAGAAGATTATTACGTTGAAGCTTATTGCAATGCGACAGACAAATCGATCGAGGAATATTGTGTATTACCAGATACCAATGCGATCCGTCACTACCTGGAGGCTATCCGGATAGACGACCTGCTAAACTGATTCCTTTTTACAGAATTTGTTGCAACAGCGGAGATGATGTTAGGTGCGGCGGACAAGACTTATTAATTAATTCCGGGATTGTAAAAAATTAAGACTACCTTCATGCAGTTATTTTGAGCCTCGCATTAGTATTCATTAATTACATTGCTTAATACATCTGCATTATAGTTAGTTTCTTACTTCTTGCTTTCCTCAGAAATTACTCATAATTTAATTTCACGGAATGAACATTTATGTTTCAAATTTAAGCTTCAACGTACAAGATGAAGACTTAAGAGATTTTTTCGCTCCTTATGGAGAAGTTACCTCAGCTAAGGTTATTACAGACAGAGAAACGGGCAGATCAAGAGGCTTCGGCTTTGTTGAAATGTCTGACGAAGCTGCTTCCCAAAAAGCTATTTCAGAATTGGATGGCGCAACTGTTGAAAACAGGGCGATCAGTGTATCTGTTGCCAAACCGAAAGAAGACAGGTCTTCACGGAATAGTGACAGAAGCGGTTTCAATAACCGGAATAGTTATAATGAAAACAGGTATTAAAGAATTCTCCTGATATACGAAAGCCCCGCATGGGGCTTTTTTTTTAAAAGAGCCTTCAAGTCGTTAGATTTGAAGGCTCTTTTGTGTACTTTCTATACCCATCATCTCTCAGTAAAAGAACTGTTCTTTGATGATCTTATCGTTCTTTACATGAAAGACCCCAATTTCTTCGAGTGAAATGCGTGGCTTGCCTTTGAACGTGACCTCCTGTTTAAGAACGACACTGAAAAATTCACCTGCGACGATCGGTTCGCTGCAGGTATAACTATGTACGGTTTCAATGGCGGCCCTACGTGCAACACCTTTCGCTTTGACTGCTTCCAGACCATTAGTAAAGATGGCCAGCCCCATCGAGGTTGCTTTTTCAGACTCCTGACAAACGACATTTTCATCATAGAGAGCGTCCTGGATCTCAATAAATTTCCGTTGGTTGGCCATTTCGTGATAAAAAGCTGCTGCTTCCTGAGTTGTCATATATTATTTTTTGTTGACCTCATAAAGGTAAAAGGGCCGGGTGACAACCCTATGTCAGCAGGGTGTTGAAATTTGGCACAATCGCCCCTCTGATTGTCATTTTATCCCCCCACGGGTCCGGTGAGTACGATTTAGATTTGTATAAACAAACAAACTCTTTTAGTTATGCGAAAGTTACACATGAAGATGTCAATGTCGATCGACGGTTTTGTCGCCGGCCCCAATGGGGAGAAGGATTGGCTTTTCAAAACCGGAGATGCGCAGTCGAAGGCCTGGGCTGCCGAACAAACCTGGGATGCAGGGCTGATTATTATGGGCAGAAAGTCGTTTGAGGTGATGGCGCCTTACTGGCCAACTTCAACGGATCCCTTTGCCGCGCCGATGAATGAGATACCCAAGGCCGTCTTTACCAAAAAAGGATTTAAAGGCTTCGATCCTGGAAATTCGCCCTCCCCCGCCGCCACTTCCTGGGCGAATGCGCGCGTTTTTGATGGTGATTTGGCCGGGGAGATCAGGAAACTCAAAGCCGAACAAGGAAAACCGATCACAGCAATTGGGGGCGCCGGTTTCATGCGGAGCCTGATAGCGACAGGGCTTGTCGATGAATTCCGGCTGGTTATCCATCCGGTGGTATTGGGAGCCGGATTGCCCATCTTCGATGGTCTTGCAATGCCACTCTATCTGAAGCTGGTCGATACAAAGGTTTTCCCCGGCGGAACCATAGTACACACTTACGGTATATAAAGAGTGAAGGATGTTTCCCGGTTGAAACCGGGTTGTTGTATCAGCATGAGCAGTGACGTCAGGTTACTTTGCCTGATTCGCTTTTTTGATTTGAATTCCTGACCTTTGCACCCGGAAGGCACTTGCTGCCCACTCTAAAAAGATACAACATTGGACAATTCGATCAGTCTAAACAAGTTTATCAGCGATACAGGTTATTGTTCACGCCGGGAAGCGGACAATCTTATTACCGAAGGCCGGGTATTATTGAACAACCGGCCTGCCTTATTGGGCAACCGGTACAAGCCCGGTGATACTGTTGAAGTGGATGGCAGCCTAATCACTGCCGCCAAAAAAGAAAAACGCGTATACCTGGCGCTCAACAAGCCTGCAGGGATCACTACTACCACCGAATTACACATCAAAGACAATATCATTAGTTTCGTTGGCTATCCCAAACGGATCTTTCCTATTGGCCGCCTCGATAAAGACTCTGAAGGCCTGATACTGCTCACCAATGATGGCGACATCATCAATAAGATCCTGAGAGCCGATAACAATCACGAAAAAGAATACATTGTAAGAGTTAACAAGCCCATTGACAATTCATTTATCCAGCAGATGTCGCAGGGAGTGCCTATTCTCGATACCCGCACTTTGCCCTGTAAAGTACAGCCGATGGGCCGCCAAACTTTCCGCATTACGCTTACGCAGGGCCTTAACCGCCAGATCAGGCGGATGTGCGAATACCTTGGCTATGCGGTAACCGGTTTGCAACGGGTACGCATCATGAACATCCGGCTCGACAAACTAGCCCTGGGTAAATGGCGTTACCTCAGTGATGCTGAAATGTCATTGCTGATGGAAAGTATAGCCGACTCGAGCAAGGTCAAAACGGCCGGCAAACCGGCTGCACATAAGTCAGCACCGCCCAAACGCGACTTTACCCCAAAAGACAGGGAGCAGCCGGGTAAGGGTAAAGCAACAAAACCTGCCACTAAAGAAGATAAACCCCAAACAGGCAAACGCGGCTTTACGCCAAAAGACGGAAAACAGGCCGGTAAGGATAAATCGACAAAACCTGCCACTAAAGAAGATAGATCCCAAGCAGGCAAAAAGGCGGCAAAGTCCTGGAAGCGGGAAAGTCCTGCCCAAAAATCTGCAAAGGGCCAACATACCCGCCCCGAAAAGAATACCGGTAAGGAAAAGAAAGGCCCCGATAGTAAAAAAGGAAGGCGTTCAGGCGCGGAAGGTAGCTTTAAAAATTACAGGAACAAAGGTCGGCGCTAAACGGTCAACAGGTATCCTGAATGAACTTAGGATACCTGTTGCGTTGTCCGGTAGTATTCGATTAATGACTTTTACTCCCCTGTTTTTTTGTTTTTCACCAATTCAGTAAAACTTTTGGCTGCATGTGAGAATTCTGATGGCAGCAAAACAATGGTAGTTGTATTGTTGTCAATTCCAATTTCTGACAACATTTGCATTCTTCTTAATTCAAGCGCAATGGGGCTTTTTTCCATTTCTATTGCACCTTGTGTCAGTTTAATTGATGCATCCAGTTCGGCTTCGGCTTTTACTATCCTTGCTCTTTTCTCTCTGATGGCTTCCGCTTCCCGGGCCATTGCCCGTTGCATGCCTTCGGGGATCTCCACATCTTTCATTTCAACCATTTCAATTTTTACGCCCCACGGTTCCGTTGTACGATCAACTATCTGTTGTAATTTGTCGTTGATCTGCTCTCTTTCTTTTAATACTTCATCCAGGCTATGCTGTCCAATTATATTTCTTAAGGCCGAGACGGCAAACTGATAAACAGCTTTGTTGTAATCGCCCACCTTTATGATGGAATTTTTGGGGTCGATGATCTGATACCACAAAACAGCATTTACTTTAATGGTAACACTATCCTTTGTTATTGTTTCCTGTTGCTCAAGGGTAACTGTTTTGGTTCTGATATCCACCTTTTGTTGCCTTTCTATTAATGGTATTAACCAATATAGCCCTGGTCCTTTTACTGATTGGAACCGGCCAAGCCTAAAGACAATTGCGCGTTGATATTCCTGGGCGATTCTTACCCCGGAAAGGATTAATACAATAATTAATCCGGTAATAAATAAGATCATTTTATATCGTTTTATTGTTCTGTCTAACTGTATACCTTATTTGTCGCATAAACGATATAGAGATTACAAAAAATTTGTGATTTTTGCCGGTTATAAAAAAAACCACGGCCCTCCTTCGACTTCCCGCCAAAGGCGGGCACGCGCGGGATGACCGTGGTTTTTATATCTAAATTATCTTAAGTCCTAGCTTATACTCAACAACTCCACTTCAAACACCAGTGTGCTGTTAGGCCCGATCTGTGCACTCACCTGTTGCTCACCGTAACCCAGATTTGGTGGAATAAAGAAACGCCATTTGCTACCGGTGGGCATCAGTTGCAGCCCTTCCGTCCAGCCCTTGATAACCCGGTTTAAGGGAAAGGTGGCTGGCTGGCCACGGCGTACGGAGCTGTCGAACACAGTGCCATCGATAAGCGTTCCGTGGTAATGACAGGTCACGTTGCTGGTAGCGCCTGGTTTGGCGCCGGTGCCTTCGGTAATTACTTCATATTGCAACCCGCTGGGCAATGCCACTACGCCGGGTTTTTGTTTATTGGCTTCCAGAAAGTCGTTGCCGGCTTTCAGGTTAGCTTCTGCTTTCTCTTTTTTTTGTTGAAATAAACGATCTGCGATACCCATAGTAGATGGTTTATAAGTTGAACAAATGTGGCTTATTGCCAATTGCGTATTGTCAATTGCCTATTGATTTACCAACCGCTTGCCAGTACATCGGCAATATGCATGGTTTGCATGCCCATCTCTTTTTTACGAACCACTCCGTCGATGTGCATCAGGCACGAGAGGTCGGTAGAGATAATGCATTCTGCACCGGTGGCTTTGGCGTTGTTGCTTTTTTGATCGGCCATACTAATGGAAATAGGATCGAATTTAACGGCGAAAGTTCCGCCAAAACCGCAACAGGTTTCCACGTCGTTCATTTCCACCAGTTCCAGTCCTTTTACATTCGATAACAATTTGCGCGGCTCCTGTTTGATCCTGCATTCGCGTAAACCGGCACAGGAGTCGTGGTAAGTGGCTTTGGTATATAAGCTGGCGCCTACATCTTCTACCTTCAACACATTCACCAAAAAATCGGTGAATTCAAACGTACGCGCCTGCAGCTGTTTTACCTCAGCCATCCGGGAGGTATTTTCAAACAGCGTGGTAAAATAGTTCCGTACAAAACCAACGCAGGAGGCGCTGGGCGCCACTACATAGTCGGTGCTGGAACCGCTGAAATCTTTAATGAATTTGGAACATACTTCGCGGGAATCATCCCAGAAACCGGCATTGTAGGCGGGCTGTCCGCAGCAGGTTTGGTTGGTATTATAAGTTACGGTACACCCTGCTTTTTCCAGCACTTTTACCATATTAAAGGCTGTGGCCGGAAACAACTGGTCAACGAAGCAGGGTATAAATAATTGAACGTTCATGGCAAATCACCTAATGGCTGTTTTTAAACGATTGCGTCAATGAGATCATTTTAAGCGCGGTGATGGCGGCTTCTTCGCCTTTATGTCCATGTTTACCACCAATGCGTTCCTGGGCTTGTTGATCGTTATCAACGGTTAACACCCCAAAGATAACAGGCACGGGTAAGGTTAGGTTCAATTCTGTAACTCCATGTGTTACGCCCTGGCATACATAATCAAAATGCGGGGTGTCGCCACGGAGCACGCAGCCGAGGGCAATAAAAGCTTGCGGCCGGTCATCTTTATATTTATTCGCGTCCCAATAGCTTTTTATGCCAAACGGAATTTCAAAGGCGCCGGGAACGGTTATCACCTTTACCTGCTTTACGCCTTCGCGTTCGAATACCGTTAAACAGCCTTTTTCCAGCTCATCTAAAATAGCGGCGTTCCATTCGGTGCGTACTATAACAACACAGGCATTCGCGTTGGGAATGCCTGCATCTATTTGTAATAACTTACTATTGCTTACTTCAGCCATAATCTTGGTTTCAGGTTTCAAGTTCCAGGTTTCAGGGGGCTTGCCAATGCAGATGCACTACTTGTATTTAAATCCCTGTAACCTGCAACCTGTAACTTGTAACTAATTCAGATCACCCAGTTTACCCAGGTATTTATCTACCTCAAATGCACGTTGACTACTAGGATATTTATCCTTGATCTGATGTAACAGTTCGATAGCGTCTTTGTTCTTGCCCAGTTCCTGGTTCAGCATAGCTGCACGGAACAGGTATTCGGGTGAATTGATATCATCCTTATCGAACAGCGTACCCGCTTTTTTATAATAACCGATGGCTTCTTCTTTCTTTCCAAGCTCAGAATAGGCGTCACCGAGTAAACCGGTAGCGCGCACTTCCATTTCAACCTGGTTGGTAGAAAAATCTTTCAGGTATTTGATGGCGTTGTTGAAATCGCCCAGTTGCATATAGCAAGAACCAGCATAGAACTGAGCCAGGTTACCGGCTTTAGTACCGCTGTTGTTCTTAATGGCTTTCAAAAAGCCGGCACTCTGTCCATCACCTTCCAAAGCCAGTTTAAAAGAATCCAGTCTGTAATAGTCTTCAGCTTTCCAGATGGCTTCTGCCGCCTTTGCTTCTGCTGGTGCTTTATAGAATTTTGTATATGCAAAATAACCGCCTACAATCACCACCAGACCGGCTAAAGCGTAGGTAATAACTTTGTTGTTCTTACCCCAGAAATCGCGGGCCGAATCCACCACTCTTTCTTCGGATGATCTTTCTACTGGTTGTTCTGGCACTTGCTTTACTTCAGTCGCCATGAATTATTCATGTTTTAGTTGACAATGTTGTTTACTTAGGGAAAAGCAGGTTTTAATCAACAATGAACGGATAATCAGGTGTCATTACAATGTCTTTCAACACTTCATCCTCAGTTGGGATGGGCGACTCTTCTGCGAATTTCACAGCAGCCGCTACTTTATCATTCACCCGTTTGTCGATTGCAGCAATCTCGTCTTTGGTAGCGTATTTATTCTTGGTGATGGTGTTCAGCACCAGTTGAATGGGGTCACGTTGTTTGTATTCTTCCACTTCTTCCTTGGTACGGTATTTCTGTGGGTCAGAAATTGAGTGACCTTTATAACGATACGTTTTTATTTCCAGTAATGTTGGTCCACCGCCTTCACGGGCTCTTTTTACCGCGCGTGTCATGGCTTCGTGAACAGCTTCAGCGCTCATGCCATCTACTGAATCAGCAGGCATTTCATATGCATCGGCCAGTTTAAAGATATCATGTACGTTACTGGTACGTGTAACAGAGGTACCCATAGCGTAGTTGTTGTTCTCACAAATGAATATGGCTGGTAATTTCCAGGTCATGGCCATATTGAAGGTTTCGTGCAGGATACCCTGACGTGCGGCGCCATCGCCAAAGAAGGTCACAGATAAATTGTCGGTTCCTTTATATTTTTCCGCAAAGGCCAATCCGGCTCCGGTGCCAATTTGAGCACCTACGATACCGTGACCGCCAAAGAAGTATTCTTTTTTACCAAAGAAGTGCATACTACCACCTTTACCTTTAGCACAACCTGTGGATTTACCATACAGCTCGGCCATACAGCTTTCAGGGCTCATACCTTTTGCCAGTGCCAGACCGTGGTCGCGGTAAGCAGTTACAAAAGGATCTTCCTGGCGGGTAGCGGTCATTACACCGGCGGCAATGGCTTCCTGCCCTACATAGGCATGGAAAAAGCCGCGGATCTTACCTTCCATTTTATATTTTTCTTCGGCTGCCAGTTCAAATTGACGGATCAGGAGCATTAACTCGTACCAATACAAATACGTTTCTTTGGAGAATTTCGAAGCCACTTTATAAAAATTTGAGGTTTTAACCCCGCCGAAGCCCTCCGATATATCTGGACTGGCCGGCAAAGGCGGGGGCAAAGATAGGGTAAGAATGGGAATTATGGAATGGGGATTAACATTTTTAGCCCTAATTGATGGTTTGATAGCCAGTTGTTTGGAGGTAAAACTTATTGTCTGACTGTATAAAGGACATATTTCCGGTAAAACTGTCAGGTTTTACGTTTAAAGTTTAAAGTTCTTACCCCTGTTTCTTCCAGAAAAAAAGAAAGACCAGCGGGAATCAAAGGATCTTGTCTGGAAAAGAGAAAACCCGGCAGGAAATCGCTTTTCCTGTTGGGAGATCAGAAAGGTTGGAAGAAATTCACTATTCCTCATAGGAATTTAATAATCCCAGAAGGAACCCAGGCCTCTTTTAAGGAATACTGAAATCCTTCAGAGAATTCCGAAAACCTTACAGGAATGCTTTTTTCCTTCAGGGAATTCAAAAATCCTTTCAGGAATCCGGGACTCTTTTAAGGTATCGGAGGTAATTCGTGACTTACGACCAAAAGTTCGAAACTTTGGTGGATAAGTTTGAAACTTGTGAGTGGAAGTTCGCAACTTGTGAGCGGAAGTTCGCAACTTGTGCCCCAAAGTTGCGAACTTGCAGCGAAAAGTCTCTAACTTCTCCTGTTAAGTCAGCAACCTTTAGCAACAAGTTGAAAATAAGGAGAGAAAAGTCAGAAAACAGGAACCAAGCATTAAGAATACAGCACAAAAAACTTGTTACAACTCAACAACATATCCCTCACCCAATTTAAAAACTATCAACACCGGCAATTTTCGTTCACCGAACGGATAGTAGGCATTTGCGGATCGAACGGCGTAGGCAAAACCAACCTGCTCGACGCCATTTATTATTGCTGTTTCACCAAAAGCTATTTTACCCGCAGCGATAGCCAGAACATGTTACACGGTTCAGCCGGGTTTCGCATCGAAGGCCATTTCACCCTTCAGAACGATCCCCAGAAAGTGGTTTGCATTTTACGGGAAACCGGTCGCAAGGAGTTTTCAGTAAACGACGAACCGTACGAAAAACTGGCCTCCCATATTGGCAAACTTCCCTGCGTGATAATTGCGCCCGACGATGTGCAGATCATTACCGGTGGCAGCGAAGAACGCCGCCGCCTACTCGATGCCCTGCTTTGCCAGCTCGACGCCCGGTATTTGCAACAACTGATGGATTATAATAAGGTATTGCAGCAACGCAATGGCTTTTTAAAATCAATGGCCGAAAAAAGAATGACAGATTACAGCCTGCTGGATGTGTATGACGAACAACTCGCCCGGTACGGCGCTTTCATATATCAAAAAAGAAATGAATTTCTGCAGGAATTTTTGCCCCTGGTATCGAAATTCTATGCGCAGATAGCCGGCCAGTCGGAACCGCTGGTCCTCTCCTACGAAAGCCAGCTGCACGATTGTTCGTTTCCGCAATTATTACATCGGCTGCGCCAGAAAGATTGCATGATGCAACGCACCAGCGGCGGTATTCATCGCGACGACATCAATACCCGGCTGAACAACCAGCCTTTTAAATCACTCGCTTCCCAGGGTCAGCGCAAAAGCCTGTTGTTTGCCATGAAATTAGCCGAGTTCGACACCCTGAAACAGGCCAAACAATTTCCGCCCCTGCTCCTGCTCGACGATGTATTTGAAAAACTCGATGCCGACCGCATGCACAACCTGCTCGATCATGTTTGTATAAAAAACGCCGGCCAGGTTTTTATCACCGATACGCACCCTGATCGTATCAGGCACCATTTTGATAGTTTGGGCATGCAATACCAGCTGATCAGTTTGTAAGGAATCGTCAAAACTTATTACCTTGCAGCCATGGGAGAATATTCACTCGGTGACGCACTAAAATACTTCCTCAACCATAGCAAGTTGAAATGTTACATACAGGCATTACAGATAGAAGATGTGTGGGAACAGATCATGGGTAAAACCATTGCCAAATACACCGATAAAATACAGATCCAGGGTAAAACATTATACATCACCACTACCATGGCCCCGCTGAAACAGGAACTTCTTTATCAAAAAGAAAATATCATTAAAAGAGTTAATGAAGTCCTCGGCGAGTACACCATCAATAATGTAGTGATACAATAAGATAATAATTCCAGTCAAAGCCCATCCCTCTTCGTTGATTCAAATGTAAACTATAGCATATGCTCTCTTACGACCAGATTTTTGAGAACAACCGTCAATGGGTTAGTCAGCAAATGGAAAAAGATGCAAACTTTTTGGAAAAACTGGCTGCCGGTCAGCAACCCGAGTACCTGTACATTGGTTGCAGCGACAGCCGCGTAACTGCTGAAGAGATCATGGGCGCCAGTCCCGGTCAGGTGTTTGTACATCGCAACATTGCCAACTTAGTAAACAACGTCGACCTCAACGTAATGTCGGTTTTGAATTATGCCGTGCGGCACCTGCAGGTAAAACACATTATAGTATGCGGTCATTATAACTGTGGCGGGGTGAAAGCAGCTTTGCAGTCGGTTGATCTGGGGATCTTAAACCCCTGGCTTCGTAACATCAGGGATGTATACCGTTTACACGAACAGGAATTAGACAGCATTGAGGATGATACCTTGCGTTATAACCGGCTGGTTGAACTGAATGTAGTTGAACAGGCTACCAACGTTATTAAAACCGCTGCAGTGCAGTTGATGTATGAAGAAAAAGGATTTCCCATTGTACACGGCTGGGTGTTCGACCTGCACAATGGAATGCTAAAGGATTTAAAGATCGACTTTGAAGGTATACTGAAGCGGATCGAAAAGATATATAATCTTACTGGAAAGTAACAATTGACCAGTTGATCAGTTGACGAGTTAACTGGTCAACTGGTCAACTGATCAACTCTTATCTATTACCAGGAATGTCTGTCCTGAATTTCTCAATGCATTTTCTATCCTGTAAAGTAAGAAAACAGGTCCTATCGTCTTTACCGCCAAAAGTGATATTGCTCACGTCTTTACCCTTTAGCTCCACTTCCTGGATCTGACGGCCACCATCGTTAAAGATGGCGATGGTTCCTTTACCATAACGACAGATAAACAAGTTGCCCTTGCTGTCGCATTTCATTCCATCCATACCAAAATCGGTGAAGGTGGCGAATGTTTTCTCACCGGTGATGTTGCCTTTAGCATCCAGTTGGTAAGCCATTACGCGCCGTTGAATGCTTTCATTTACGTACAGCGTTTTTTCATCGGGGCTCAGGCAAATACCATTGGCAGTACCCACGTTTTCTTTCAGCAACACGGCTTTTTTATCAGTCCCTATTCGCCAGATCTGACCGTTTTGCTTTTGCCAGTTGGGGTCAGAAGCATATACAACGCCCGTTTTTTTACTGATGCAAATATCATTGGGTTGATTAAAGCGGTCATTGTGGCAATACACACTTACTTCTTTGGTGACAGGATCAACTTCCAGGATGTTGTGCTCCACAAAATCGGCTACCAGCATATGTCCTGCTGCCGTAAAGCGAATGCTGTTGCCCACGCTTTTCCCGGGCAGCGTTAAAAACAATTCCACCTTGCCATCTGGTTGCACCAGTCCAATGGTGCCATCTTTTTGAAAGTTCACCACAAACAAACGACCATCCTTATCAACGGCCGGTCCTTCGCAATTCTTTGTAAATAAATTTTCCGCCGTATGGTCATATGCCCGGAACAGGGATTTGTCAAACTCTTTTTGGGGACTGAGTTTTCGATGGCAACCAGCAATCATTATAATTGTCGCACCCGCTATGATAAATTTATTCATAATACTCTTGGTTCTTACGTTATTAGTTTCTTAAGTTATTTAGTTTGTTAGTTTGTTAGTTATTCATTTTTGAATTCCACTTCAATTTTGAGCTTCGTAGTTAAACAACTTCGAACTAAAAAACTAAATAACTAACGAACGTGTATTATTGCAATCGCACCCTTGGGTCCACTACAGCATATAAAACATCGGCTAATATATTAACCAGTATAAAAAAGAATGAGGTGATCAACACCGAGCCCATCACTACAGGAAAATCGAGTTTCTCCAGTGCGTCAACCGTCACTTTGCCGATTCCCTTCCAGCCAAAAATATATTCTACAAAAAATGCACCCGCCAACAGTTCCGCAAACCAGCCGGTAACAGCCGTAATTACAGGATTCAGGGCATTGCGTAAGGCATGTTTCCAAATCACTACGCGTTTAGGTAAACCCTTGGCATAGGCGGTTCTGATATAATCCTGGTTCAGCACATCGAGCATGGCGCTGCGCGTAAGCTGGGTAATAATGGCCAGCGGACGTATACCCAGGGTAATGGCAGGAAGCCACAGGTTTTGTAACGACCAGAATGGTTTGCCGGTAATTTCATCCATATCGCGCCAGCTGCCCGTCATGTGTAAACCGGTATAATGGCTCAAAACAAACCCAAACAGATAGGCAATCACAATGCCCATAAAAAAAGAAGGGGCCGAAATGCCCAGTACACTGGTAAAAATAGCGGACGTATCCATCCAGGTATCTTTTTTCACGGCTGCCAGTACACCCAGCGGTATGCCCAGCGCAACGGCAATACACATGGCGGCAATGGCCAGCAACAACGTGCCGGGCAATGCTTCCATCAATATTTCGCCTACATTTTTTTTGGTTTGGTAAGAACGGCGCAGGTAAGGCACTTTGATGGCCAGGTTAATGCCACTGCCAATAAAGAAGCCTTTCAATTGTTTTTTCTCTATTTCGCTATCGGTATGAATGGCGATTGGCGACAGATCGTTCAGGAACAACACAAATTGTTTCCATTTGGGCTGGTCGAGGTACAACTCGCGCCGGATATTTTCCTGCGTGGAGGCATCGGCCCGCTGCCCCATTATGAGTCTTGAAGGATCGGCAAATCCCTGGAATAATAAAAATACCAGTACGATTACGCCCAGCATCACCAGGAAACCATATAATATCCGTTTTGTGAAATACTTTATCAAAGTTGACGAGTTGATTAGTTGACCAGTTGACGAGTTAACCAGTTGACCAGTTAACAAGTTGACGAGTTGACAAGTTAACAGGTTAAAAGGCAAAACTGAGGTTGAATTTTCGGAAATCCATTGCCGTTTGCCGTTTCACGACTAATTGCCTGGCAAATTGCTTACTACCAATAACGCTTGTTCAAGGTCCGCATAGCTCCACTTATTTAAGATAGTTCCTTTTTTTATCAAAAACAAAGCGGGGTTGGTACGGGCGGCGGTTTTAATGGCGGTGGCATCACAACGCAACGGGATAAACGCATAAAACACATCGGGTGGATGCTGTTTCAGCGTTTCCATAGCCACATTGGTGACCATAAATCCTGTTATGTGTTTCTTTTCGGCGATCCGCATGATCATATTCAGCTTGACAGGCCATTCTCCGTCAGTGGTATAGCCGTTTTTCAGGAACAGGTACAATTGGTATTCATCTGCATTCAGCAACGCCTGGGTAGTATCAACACCGTTAAATGTTTGCAGGGAGAAGTCTTTTATAGCCGGCGAGGCATTGCCCTTGCGCACTACTTTATCGTACCGCTTTACAAATTTATAGGTTGCTTCATCATAATCGGCGGGAAAGTTATCTGCCGTGAACTCCACCTGTTTGCCAGCTTTCTCATATACAAAACTAATCACCGTACTATCGGGAATGGAACCGGGCGGGACCTGCATTTTCATGGAAATGTTATTGCCTATCTTATAAGGCAAACAATCCTTCACCGGCAGATGCACCAGCACGTACCATTGAAAGGCAAAAGAAAAAATAACGGTAAAGAAAAGCGCTGCCAGGCTGAAGGTTTTATTTAAAGCCGGTTTTATTTTATTTTGCTGCCGGAAGATAAAAGCGATCAACACCAGCAAAATAAGATCTTTCATGAACGACTGATCGGCGGTCAGGGGAATACAATCGCCAAAACAACCGCATTCGCGTATTTTTCCACTGAACAGGGCATACCCCGTGAGGAAGGTGAAGAAAACGATCAGCAGCAATAACAGCCAGCTGAACAATTTCATTTGCCAGCCTACCAGCACGGCCACCCCGGCGATGATCTCAAATGCGATCATGGCTACCGAAAAGGTCAGGGTATAATTATCCAGGAAACTCCAGCCCCATACTTCAAAAAACTCCTGCATTTTATAGCTCAGGCCCAGGGGGTCGTTGGCTTTCACCAGTCCGGAAAAAATAAAAAGAACGCCTACGATGATACGGGTTATGTTGAGTAATGTTCTCATATTATGTTTAAAAGTTCTAGCGTGATTCGGTAGTGATTTAGTGGGTAGTCGGCAATCGTGAAACGGCAAATGCCCTTATTGCTGAACACCGATTTTGTCGGCAATCGGCAATCGGCAATCGGCAATCGGCAATCGGCAATCGGCAATTTTGGCCTCGCGATTATATTCAACCCCGACTTCATCGGGGCAGGCTCTGTTAACTTGTCAACTTGTTAACTTATCAACTCCGTCAACTTGCATTTCCCTGGTCAACTGGTCAACTTGCTTTCTTTATCAACCAGTCAACTTACCTTTAGCCCATCAAATGTAATGAACAAACCATAAATGTATACGCTGAATTGTAAAGGCCGTTTATTGGTGATAGATAAGCCCCTGGTGATGGGCATTATCAATACCACCCCCGATTCATTTTATGAAGGAAGCCGCTTTATGGGCGCAAGCGGTGTGCTGAAACAGGCTGAGGAAATGCTGAAAGCCGGGGCCGACATCCTGGATATTGGCGGACAAAGCACCCGCCCCAACAGTAGCACCGTTTCTGCCGAGGAAGAGCTACAGCGGGTTACGGGCGCTATTGAATCGTTGCATTATAATTTTCGGGAAGCTGTAATTTCCATCGATACCTATTATGCCCGGGTAGCCGCTGAAGCGGTGGCCGCCGGCGCTTCCATCGTCAACGATGTGAGTGCAGGCCTGGTTGATCCCGCCATGATTGCTACCACCGGCGCTCTGCGTGTTCCCTACATCTGTACCCATATAAAAGGAACGCCGGCCACCATGCAACAACACGCAACGTACGACAATGTTACCCGCGAGGTGCTGGATTTCTTTATTCAAAAAACAGCTGAATGTCATAAGGCCGGCATTAAAGATGTGATTATTGACCCCGGGTTTGGTTTTGCCAAAACTCCCACCCATAATTTCACCCTGCTGAAAAACCTGGCGCTGCTGAAAATGCTCGATAAACCCATACTCATCGGGCTTTCCCGCAAATCATCGGTTTATAAAACGCTGGGCATAACCGCGAAGGAAGCCTTAAACGGCACCACGGTGCTAAATACCATCGGGTTGCTCAATGGGGCGCATATTTTAAGGGTGCATGATGTAAAGGAGGCGAAGGAAGCTGTTACGCTGGTTGCTCAACTATAACCCGCCTACGCTAAAGCTTCGGCGGGTAAAAGAAAAAGCCCCCGGCTAAAATCGCGGGGGCTCGTTATTCTTGCTTGTAATAGCAAAGCTATTAATGAGTATGCTGAGGCTGAGGTTGTCCTTGTTGAGGAGGCATTGGCATCATAGGCGCTTGTTTGGGCGCGCTATCGCTAACATTGGCCACTTCAATATCGAATACCAGGTTCTCGTATGGTTTGCCACCAGGGCCGGGTTGTGCACCGTAAGCCATGTAGAACGGAATGTACAATGTACCTTTTCCACCTTTTTTGAAGAATTTCAAACCTTCGTCCCAACCAGGAATAACGGCGTGGGTTCCAACCTGAACATCAAAAGCAGGTTTACCAGGTTCGTTATTTGTTTCAAACACTTTCATGGTAGGGAACACTTTACCGGTATAACGGATGGAGCAGAATTTACCAGAATCAACCTGGGCGCCGGTACCGGCATCTTTAATTTCAACAAAAGTACCTTCGGGCCCTTTTTGATATTTGATGTTATTTTTAGCCAGGTAGTCTTCCAGTTCTTTTACTGCAGGTCCTTTCAGACTTTCCATTTTCACTTTCTGGCGTTCCTGTGCTTTTTGCATTTCAGCCATCTGATCTTTTTGCGCAATGCTGTCAACACTGAAAACGTCTACCACTTTGAAAGATAAAACCAGTTTATCTTTTGGTTTAATGAACTCGGGCAGCATGCCTTGTTTTTTAGCCAGGGTGTCGGCCTCACGGATCACTACAGCGCTGTCGCCTTTGTGCAGCATAGAGAAAATTTCCTGTGGGTCGTAAGTAGGACCTACGCTGTCAACCTTTGCATAAAAAGGCATTTGCTCGTATGAGTTAGCCAGAACGGAATCTCTTAATTTATGTACAAATTGAATTTTTATAATATCACCTCTTTTTACCAGCGGACCACTGCCGGTTGGGATGATCTTATAAAGCAAACCGCTTTTTGTTTTTTTAAACCCGCTATTTTTACAGGCTGTTGTTGACAACAACAACATAGAAAGGGCACTTAATAAAATCGTTGTTTTTTTCATTTGAATATTTGTAATAAAGTTTTATTGTAACTGTAAAGCGTTTTCTTTCATAGCCTCAAAGAAGCGTTGTACGGTTCCATCAAGGGAATCACTGCTGCGGCCGCCGGCTGCATTATAATGGCCACCGCCTTCAAAATAGATGCGGGCAAAGGTATTTACGTCAAAATCGCCTTTGCTGCGGAAGCTCCATTTCCGTTCTTCATCGCGGTCAATCACCAGTGCGGCCAGTTTAATGCCCTGGATACTCAGGGGCCAGTTCACCAGGCCTTCGGTATCGCCGGTCTTAACCTCATAGCGCAACAGGTCTTTTTTGGGAATAGAGATCAGGGCTGTGTTGTATTCGTAGAACAGGTCCATACGGTGCAGCAGGATGTGCCCGATAAACCGGAGCCTGTTTTCGTGGAAATTATCGTAAATATTCTCATGCACCAGGGTGTGCTGCAAACCGCGGTCTTTCAGGTCGGCCACCATCCGGTGTACGGCGGCGCTGGCTGAAGGAAAGCGGAACGAACCGGTATCGGTCATAACACCGGCGTACAGGCAATCGGCGATGGCCGGGGTAATACGGTCGCCATAGCCGCCGCCCACGATAAAATCATACACCATTTCGCAGGTGCTGCTTTTAGCGGTATCGCTGATACCCCAGGTAAAAATGGCTGCCTCGGGTTGCTGGTGGTGATCGATTAAAATTCGGTCGTAAGGGCCCTGACGCAAGGTATTTGCCATATGCTTGGTACGAACCAGCACATTAAAATCGAGGCAGAAAACCCATTGCGCCTGTTTTAAGGCGGCCTCGCCCCTGTCGCGCTGCAGTTCATAATCTATCACATTCGCGGCTCCGGGCATCCAGTCGAGCCATTTGGCCCAGTTCGTAGGTGACACTACGGTAACTGAATGACCCAGGGAGGTCAGAAAATGATACATGGCCAATGAGCTGCCCATAGCGTCGGCATCAGGCTTCTGATGCGTGGTAATCACCACATTGCGCGGGGTTGTTAAATGGGGATATATGTCTTGTATAGGTTTCATGAAACGGCAGCAAAGTTGCGGAAATAAAGCTCAATGACCAAAACTTAAAAACTTCTCTTACTTTTGCGGCCAAAATTGAAGATTGTATGAGTAACCGCACGTTTACCATGATTAAACCCGATGCCATGAAGAATGGACATGCAGGAGCGATATTAGATCGGATCATTAAAGAAGGGTTCCGCGTTGTATCGCTGAAATTGACCAAATTAAGCAAGGAAAAAGCCGGTGAGTTCTATGCTGTGCATAAAGAGCGTCCTTTTTATGGCGAACTGGTTGATTTCATGAGCAGCGGTGTTATCATTGCCGCCATTTTGGAGAAACCCAATGCCGTTAATGCATTTCGTACCCTGATCGGTGCTACCAACCCCGCCCAGGCCGAAGCCGGCACCATTCGCAAACTGTTTGCTACCTCTATCGGCGAAAACGCCGTTCATGGCAGCGACAGCGATGAAAATGCCGCTATCGAAGGCAGTTTCTTCTTCAACGGATTGGAGCAGTTTTAATATTAGTTGACAAGTTAATATGTTGACGGGGTTGACAAGGTTCTCTTACCAGTTGAAATCCCGAAAACAAAAAGGCGTGGCAGGTTTGAACCGACCACGCCTTTCATATTTTAAATATTTCAACTTGTTAACCTGTTAACTCGTTAACTGATCAACCCGCCTACAGCGACTCCGTATTCTTACTCTTACCCACATTCTTCATCGGCGTCAACTTATACCCTTTCTTACGCAACAGATTTATTACTCCCTGATCGCCGGGTAAATGCCCCGCACCCACTGCAAATAACAGACTGCTCTCCTTCATCAACGCCGGCATTTGTTCAACCCAGTGGCGGTTGCGGCCATACAACAACAGGTCCATATATTCTGCCTCCATGCCCGGGTCGCTTTTGTTCGACAGCGAATCCAGCAACTCCAGGTTTTGCTCGCGGTATGCTTTTACCATTTCCAGGGTTGCGGCTTTATAAGTATCGATGCTGTCAATATATGTTACCAGTTCTTTTGCTTGTTTCTCATAAGGGATGCTGTCGAAAATAGAAGCCTGGAATTCGGTTGTTTCCAACCCTTTTATTTCTTTATTGTACTGTTTGCTCTCCCGCATAATCAGTTCTTCCATGCCGTTCTTTTGGGAAAGAGGTGATCCCTCCCCTTCTTTTCCTGTACACGCCATCATTTGTTCGCCAATAAGACTGGAAATGAAAAACGGTTTCACCCGGTTGAACATGCTCAAAGGCAGTGAATTTTGTTTGAAATAGGCTTCCACTTTTGCGTATTCTTCTTTGGTAAGCAATTCCGACAATTTGGTGCCGTTGTTCATGCGGAGGTATTTCAGGGCGCCCAGCGTTTCGCCTAAATTGTCCATATCCAGCTCAAAATAGATCTGATCGCAATTTTTTATAACAAATTTCAGGCTATCGCTCACCGTGGCATCTTCGGCACACAATACGTGCATGGTGCCATACAGGTAACTCGGGCGTTTGAGCCCGTTACCGCTTATTCGCCATAACAACGTGTTGTCTAGGTGATTACGACCGCCTTTCGACAGGGAGGCATTTTCTTTTTTGCCGGAATTGCCGTTTTGCTGTCCCAATCCGGTCATAGCCAGGGCCACATAAAAAAATAACATACTAACTTTTTTCGATAACATATTGCTTGCTTTTGTCCTGCCTCTTGAATAGGGTGCTTTTTTTTATTATAATTGCGGTGCGTAGCTTCCTGAAACACCGGTAAAAAGCCCATCCGGAATATCAATCAAAGCTAAACCGGCTTGTTGATATGTACGAATAAATTTACAAAACCAGAGAACGGGCAATAAACGGATCAGACAACGTTTATACCGTAATTGAATATTGAATAACGAATTTTCAATAACGAATGTTGAAGAGGGGTTCATTATTCAATATTTTTAAACTATTGCTTAAAGAAAACTGTGCATGAAACGCTTTGTTTGTAGCTTGTTGTGCCTGGCGCTTGTTAAACTGTGTGCTGCACAAACCACCCTGCCCGAACCGGGAGAATTTACGGATGCTGAAAAATCCATCACCGAATGTCCGTTCGATAAAGAAGCCGACGCCGTGGTGATCTTTGACGAGGCGCGCGTTGACAACGACCGGAATGAACAAATTTATACCCGGCGTACCCGGTTAAAGATCCTGAAACAAAAAGGAAACCGCTATGGGGATGTAGTTATCCGTTATTACAGTAAAGACGATATGGAATACATAAGCGAAATTGAAGCCTATTCGTACAACCCCAAAACAGTTCCCGACGTTAAAAAAGTTCCGCAGTCAGCCATCTTTCGCCAAAAGATAAACGAATGGTGGTCAGTAGTAAAGATCGCCATGCCCGATGTACAGCCGGGCACTATTATAGAATATAAATACTTTATCACCGCTAAACGCTACCACCTCAACGACTGGAATTTCCAGCGCGAGATCCCTGTTATGCACAGCCATTTTTCGCTGGCGGTAATGCCTAACTATGAATTTACCTACCGCATTTTCAAAAGCGATCAATTGCCCATTGTGATCAAAAAAGAAAAATCGGAAGGCCGGATCTATTTTGAAATGAACAACATAGCCGGGTTACGCGATGAACCGTTTATGGATGCAGAAAAAGATTACCTGCAGCATATAGAATTTCAGTTGTCGGGTTACGCGGGCATGTTTGGCGGCACTACGCGCTATATGACCACCTGGGACGAGGTTACCCGCGAAATAATGCAGCGCTCAGATTTTGGCGTTCAACTGAATAAAAACATCCCGGTTGGGCCAGAGTGGCTCGATAAAGTGAAAGCGATCCCGACTGCCTATGAGCGAATGGCAGCCGTTTACAATTTCGTTTATAAAAACATTAACTGGAATGGTATCGGAGGCCTTGTCGCTGGCGATGGCGTTAAAGAAACCTGGGAAAAAAAGCAGGGCAGCAGCGGCGATGTTAACCTGTTGCTGATAAACCTGCTGAAAGAAGCAGGTCTGGAAGCATATCCATTGCTGGTGAGCGAACGTGGTAATGGCAAGGTGAACCCTGAATTTCCTTTTGTTGGCCAGTTCAATAAAACAATGGCCTGTGTGCTGATCAACGATAAAAAATATGTTCTGGATGCAGCGGGCCCTTATACCCCGCCTTTCATGACGCCTTTCACCGTTATCAATACAAAAGCATTCCTGGTCAATAAAAAGAAAGGTGGCATTATTACGCTTACCGAAACGGAAAAAAAGGACCGGAACTATGTAAATATTCAGGCCCGCATTGACGACAATGGCGCCATGACCGGTAAAGCCTTTATTGAAAGTAAAGAATACGCCCGCCTTACCCGCATCAGGGCCTGGCAACGCGATAAAGACCGCTTCCGGGAAAACTATTACACTTCCTATGAGGCCGGGTTGAAAGTGGATAGCCTGCAAATGCATAACATAGATAACGATTCCCTGTCCCTTGAGCAGCAATTTAACTTTTCTATTCCGGCCATCGCCAGCGGCGACTACAAACTCATTAACCTGAACCTGTTCACCAGTATTGTCAAAAACCCGTTCATCTCTGATATCCGGTTTACGAATATCGATTTCGGTTGCCTGCAATCGCATACGGTACTGGAAGATATTGAACTGCCGGCATCGTTGAAAATTGAAACGCTGCCCAAAAATCTCCGCATGATAATGCCCGACACCAGCATCTCCTTTATGCGGTATATGGAAGTAAAGGACAATGTGCTACGGGTGAAATATGAGATCAACTTCACGCGTCCGGTGTTTACCGCCGATGAATACGAATACATAAAGGAGTTTTATAAAAAAATGGCCGGTATCATGAATGAACAGATCGTGCTTCGAAAGCCTTAGCAGCTACCAACCTTGATTAACCAAATTAAACCATAAAAACCCCCAATGAATCGACTATTAACCTTATTTGCCTGTATTGCCATGCCTGTTGCCCTGCTTGCCCAGAAGGGCAGCGACATTCCTGCCTTTGGTAAAGTTGAAAAAGCCGACCTGGAAATGTCAGCATGTGATTTTGATGCCAAAGCCGATGCCGTTGTGTTGTTCGATGTGGGCGAACTGTTTTGCAACATTCAATCTGGCGGCGACATGTTACTGGAACGCCATGTGCGCATAAAGATCCTCAGCGATAAAGGCAAGGACAAGGCCGACATTCACATCCCCTATTACAGCTTTAAAAATATTGAATACATCAAGAACCTGCAGGCCCAGACCTATAACCTCGATGGCGCAGGCAACGTTGTTGCTACCAAAGTGGAGAAAAGTCTCATTTATGACAAGACAATCGATAAATACTATCATGAACAGATCTTCACCTTCCCTGAAGTAAAAACCGGCAGCATCATCGAATATAAATGGAAACAGGCATGGAGCGGCATCAGCCTGGAAGAATGGTTTTTTCAACGCGAAATTCCTGTAAAGTACAGCCGGTACCGCGTTGATTTTCCCAATGAAATTGAATTTTATTCAACGCCGTATTGTGTATTGCCGTTTGAATCAAAAAAGGAAGACAAAAGTAACCGCATTATTCAGACCTATGTCATGAAAAATATTCCCGCGTTGCGCGATGAACCCTACATCAGCTGTGATAAAGATTACCTGCAACGCGTTGAGTTCAGGCCAATGGCACTTAACCTGCCCACCCGCCGGGAAAACCTGCTAAAGAACTGGCCCCAGGAAATAAAAAAGCTGATGGAAGATGAAGATTTTGGCGTACAGCTGAAAAGAAATATCCCCCGCACGTCTGATCTCGATTCAGCGTTGAAAAACATCACCGATCCGTATCGTAAAATGAAGATCATTCATGAATACGTTCGCAAGCACATGGAATGGAATGGCCTCAGTAATATCTGGGCATCAAATGGCGTTAGAGCTGCGTGGAAAGATAAAAAAGGCACCAGCGGAGAAATTAACCTCATACTGGTGAACCTGCTAAAGGATGCCGATCTGAAAGCGCATGCCATACTGGTAAGCACCCGCGAACATGGAGTTGTTTCCAGTATGGTGGCCGATATAGACCAGTTTAATAAAGTACTGGCTTATGTTGAAATTGATGACAAAGTGTATGTGCTGGATGCTACTGAAAAGGTCACGCCTTCTTATCTGATCCCCCCAAATGTGATGTTCTCAGAAGGGTTGGTTATTGAAAAACCCGAAACCTTTGAATGGGGCTGGAAACCGATCTGGAACGAAAAATCGTTAAACAGGAATGTTGTGGTTATGCAGGCAACTATTGACGACAATGGCGCCATGAATGGCAGGGCCTCCCTTTACAGCTACGATTATGCCCGGTTGCAGCGTATTGAAGAAGCCAGGAAAGATAAAGCCAAGTTCCTGGAGAAATATTTCAAAACCAATAACCAGGGCGCACAAGTGGACAGCCTGGAACTGGAAAACCTGGAAGCCGATACATTGCCACTGGTGCAAAAAGTGCATTTCAATGTACCTGTAAGCGCCTCGGGCGATTACAAATATTTCTCCACCAACCTGTTTACCAGCCTGGAGAAAAATCCGTTTTTGGCCGATAACCGGTTTTCAGATGTTTTCTTTGGTATAAACCAGTCGTTCAGCATAGTAGCCAATATTACTATTCCCGAAGGGTACCAGTTTGAAACATTGCCGAAAAGTATACGCATGATAATGCCCGATACCAGCATCGCCATTACCCGGCGGCTGGTGGCCGAAAATAACCAGCTTTCAGTAAGAGTATCGCTGGAGTTCGCCAAGCCATTTTTTGCGGTACAGGAGTACCCCGATTTTAAAGAATTCTATAAACAGCTATTTGCTATCTTGAGTGAACAGATCGCCATTAAGAAAAAATGAGAAATGATGAATGAAGAATTAGAAATTAAAAAATTGAGAAACCCATTGGCCATTCACCATTGGCCATTCACCATGAAAAACTGCTTAACCCTGATAACCGCCATTTGCGCCGCCTGTACCCTGCAGGCGCAAATATCGCCATATGCCCTGTTGTCGATACCCGAAACCGTAAAAAAAGATGCCGACATCATTAAACGGCTCGAGGAAATTACATTTGAAGTAACCGATATCGACCGATCGTCATTAAGCGTGCACCAGATCATCACGGTTATGAATGAGAAGGGCAAAAGCGCGCTTCGTTTTGCCGAGTATACTGATAAATTTCACATCCTCGATGATGCGGAAGTAAAAGTGTTTGATGCCAATGGCCGGCAAATAAACAAGTACAAACAAAAAGATATGATCACCACGGCCGGCGCCGGTGACAACCTGATAGACGATAACAAGATCACTTATATTGAATTCCCTTCAAGCAGTTTCCCTGTTACTTTTGAAGTGAAATACAGCGTAAGGTATAAGGGCAATTTATTCTTTCCCAGCTTTGACATCCAAGATGCAGATGAAAGCGTGGAATCATCCGTGTTCACAGCCAGAGTGCCCAAAGACCTCGACCTGCGCTATAAAGAAAAAAACATCGCCTTAAAACCTGAAACCGGGGAAGATGGCAACTATAAATGGTACCGCTGGTCGGTCAAAAACCTGCCGGCCGTAAAATACGAAGCAGGTTCGGTTAATCCTTACCCATATGTAATGCTGGCGCCCAACCGGTTCAAATTCGATGCCTTTGAAGGCGACCTGAGCACCTGGAGAGGCTTTGGCGCCTGGTGCGGCAGCCTTTGGAAGGGGCTCGACAAATTACCCGCCGACAGGGTTGCTTTCTTTAACGACATGGTTAAGGATGCTCCGGATAACTATGAAAAAATAAGAAGGCTGTATACCTATTTGCAAAAGAATTTCCGGTATGTGAGCATTCAGTTGGGTATTGGCGGCTTTCGTCCGTTTTCGGCAGACTTTACCGAAAAGAAAAAGTATGGCGATTGTAAAGCGTTGAGCAATTGCATGAGGGCCATGCTTGCCGCGGTTGGTATTAAAAGTTATGGCGCGGTTATCAATGCCGGTAACAATGCCATGGCCATGGACCCCGATTTCCCTGCCCAGGTCAGCAACCA
>NZ_JBJMLX010000199.1:0-18571 GCF_045805085.1 Niastella sp. | reverse complement strand
GGGTGGCCTTGCTTAAGTCAGCTCCGCTCACAAAGCCAATAGGTGCTATTACCGGGGGCTCAATATCAAGCACCAGCTGAAAACCTCCCAGATCGCGGAACCGGGTAGAAGCCCAGTTTCCCTGCCATTGCACTTTTTGTACTTCATTTTTAGTGCCTGCAAACCATTGCATCACCGTGCGGGATTTTTCTGCATCGGTCAACGTTCGCAACGGTTGGATGCGAACAAGCATGGAATCCCGGATGGGGATATACGCTGCCCCAATTGTATGTATCGCTGACACCACCTGGTCATTTGAATTCGCCGATTTATTATACCGGATGTGCACCGAATCGTATAAACAACGCTCGCCAAGGTAAAATTCACAATCGGGGTTTTCCAGGCCATCCATCATCATGGGGTAGAACTGTTTGCCAGCCGGTGCCGGTTCCTGGCTACCCTTTATGAACCGAACTTTACATGCAAGCGTACTGCTGTTTCCGCTGGCGTCTTTTACCAGGATCGAAACCGTGTGTACAGCCCCGTCGCTTACGTCAATTGCGCCATTACCGCTCTTACGTTTGTAAATAGCGTTCGTATATCCCGGCAGTTCAGACAAATGTTGTAAAAAAGGTCCGCCCTGGGCTTTGGTCTTATAATCAATATGCGCATTCAGGTCGCGGGTATCGTTGTAACTGATATTATCCATTCTAAAAGCAACCACCGGCTGTTCATCAACCGTAAGAGTAGATTCAAAGATACCATTGTGGTTAGTAGAACCGGTTTGGGTATCATAAGCACCGATCCCAAAACTTATAAGGGGGGAAGAAACGGTGATAACCGACGGCGTGGTTATATAGGTTGAACCGGAATAGGCTTTTACGGGGAAAAGACGGGGCGATTGTTCATACACGCTCCGGGTTCTGTCGTATATCGCCAGCCGTTGTAACCGGGGCGGAACGTTATCTGCGATCTGAAATCCGAATAAAAAGGGATTCACATTCACGTCGGCGTCTGTACGCCTGACCTCAAAATGCAGGTGCGGCGCCTGGGAGCCACCTGTATTACCACTATTGGCCAGGAAATCGCCTTTTTTCACCGGGAAAAGATCGGGCGTTAATTCGAGAAAAACCTTCCACGATTGTTGTGCGTACTGCTGGTCTTTTACCCATTTTTCCAGTGTAGGATTAAATGCATTCAAATGGGCATATACCGTAGTAAATCCATTTGGGTGCGTGATATAAATAGCCCTGCCAAAACCATAGGGTTCTATTTTGATGCGGCTGATGTAGCCATCTGCCGCCGCATATACGGGCAGGTTTTCACGAGCGTTCGTTTTTATGTCGAGGCCCATGTGATAGTGATTGGGCCGTAATTCGCCAAAATTTCCGGCAAGGCGAATGGGTATTTCAAGCGGATCGCGGAAATAACCCTGCGGGTAACTGGCAGGCGGAAAAATCTGGGCAACCAGCGCAGAACTGTTCAATAATAAAAATAGTGTGAGTATTCTCATGGGTGATTAATATGGCTGCAAAGCTAAGTGGTTGGAAATAACCGATGAAATGTTATATAAAAATTGAGATGGGTCAACTTGGAAACGTGAACAAAAATTCATTGTTAAATAAACATTAAGGCGGGTTACCTGCACAGTTAAATCAGAATAAAATAAAAATGGATCTGCTAAGGGTTATCAACTGTTAATTTTAAAAAATACCCACATAGTGGTATGATTTTTATAAACATTGGAACAGCATTTGGCGTATATAAGTTGTCTTAAAATAATAACAGTATAGTCAGAAAATTTTTACAAACTCGGTTTATGAAAACGCTAAGGAATAGGATGATACTAGTATTGGCGCTGTCGGTTGGAACGATAGTAGGTATCTTTCGTGGAAATGAAGCTAAACAAAAATGGGTATTCCGTATCAGAAGCCGTTTTGACGAAAAACGTCAAATGGCCGAAGAGAAAAAACTGGTACGGGGTGGAGGTGTTGCACTTGATGACATTGAATTGGCCGCTTTTCACAACAACTGATTAAAAATAAATTTCAGCCAGCAATTCAAAGCCTTTGCCGGATGGTAAAGGCTTTTTTATTGGAGCTCGAACCGTGGAATATCCTCTTTTCCAGTGGAATATCTTCTTTCCCATTTGTCCCTTTTATCCTATACATCTCACCAATCCTCGTACTGACAAAAATTAATCAGCAAAATTCCCCTCGCTGCCTTACTTTTGCGCAATTTATCCCGCCAATATGGCCACAAAATTGTGCAGGAAAGGCGCCAGATAAAGGTTCAACCAAGGTTTAAATAAAAAAAATCGCTCTTTACTCAAAATGCCAAAAGACACTTCTATCAAGTCAGTACTAATTATCGGTTCAGGTCCCATTGTTATCGGCCAGGCTTGTGAATTTGATTATTCCGGTTCACAGGCAGCCCGTAGTATCAGGGAAGAAGGAATTAAAGTAATTCTAATCAACAGTAATCCAGCTACCATCATGACCGATCCTATGATGGCCGATAAGGTTTACCTGTTGCCACTGACGGTAGAAAGCATTGAGCAAATTCTGGAAGAAAACCAGATTGATGCGGTGCTACCGACCATGGGCGGACAAACAGCCTTAAACCTGGCTAAAGAGGCAGCAGAATTAGGTGTGTGGGAAAAATACAACGTTCGATTGATCGGCGTTGATATTGCCGCCATCGACACAGCTGAAGACCGGGAAAAATTCCGCCAGCTGATGTTGAAGATAGGCGTTGCGGTTGCTCCCTCAAGAGTAGCCAACTCCCTGCTCGAAGGAAAGGAATTTGCCCAGGAAATTGGATTCCCCCTCGTAATTCGCCCCTCATTCACCCTGGGTGGAACCGGTGGCGGATTCGTTCACGACAAAACTGAGCTGGAAGCTGCCCTTGACAGAGGGTTGAAAGCTTCTCCCATACATGAAGTACTGGTTGAAAAAGCCGTACTGGGTTGGAAAGAATACGAGCTGGAACTGTTGCGCGACATGAATGATAACGTAGCCATCATTTGCACCGTCGAGAACCTCGACCCAATGGGTGTACACACCGGCGACTCCATCACCGTAGCCCCGGCCATGACCTTAAGCGATACAGCTTTTCAGGACATGCGTAACAAGGCCATCCTCATGATGCGCAGCCTTGGAAATTTCGCCGGAGGTTGTAACGTGCAGTTTGCATTGAATCCCGCAACAGAAGAACTGATCTCCGTTGAAATAAATCCGCGCGTAAGCCGGTCGTCGGCCCTGGCCTCCAAAGCCACGGGTTACCCTATTGCCAAAATAGCCGCTAAACTCGCTATTGGCTATAACCTCGATGAATTAAAGAACCAGATCACCCAAACCACTTCAGCGTACTTTGAGCCTGCACTGGATTACGTGATCGTGAAAATGCCCCGCTGGAACTTCGACAAATTCAAAGGCGCCAACGATACCCTTGGTCTGCAAATGAAAAGTGTAGGTGAGGTAATGTCAATCGGCAGAAGCTTTACTGAAGCCATTCAAAAAGCCTGTCAGAGCCTCGAGAACAACGCGGTTGGACTGGGCTACTACGGAAAAAGCCAGATGCACGCTGAAGAACTGATCGAATACATCAAGACCCCGAAATGGGACCGCATCTTCCGCATTAAAGATGCCCTGATGGCTAGTGTTTCGGTTGGAACCATTGCCAAAGCCACTCTCATCGACCGCTGGTTTATCAATGAGATCAAAAAGATCGTTGATCTGGAAAAAGAGATAGAAAAATACAAAACAGCCACCCTGCCTGTTGAACTGCTGAAAGAAGCCAAATTCATGGGCTTTAGCGATGAACAGATCTGCAAAATAATGCAGGATGGCACCGATGAAGAAATATACGCAAAACGGAAAGCAGCAGGCATTACCCGCGTTTACAAAATGGTTGATACCTGCAGCGCCGAGTTTGAAGCCAAAACACCTTACTTCTACTCTACTTTCGAGTCGGGTAACATTTCTGAAAGCAAAGTCAGCGACCGCAAAAAAGTGATCGTGCTCGGTTCAGGCCCCAACCGCATTGGTCAGGGTATTGAGTTCGACTACTGCTGTGTGCATGGTTTGCTGGCGCTGAAAGAGTGCGGTTACGAAGCCATTATGATGAACTGTAACCCCGAAACGGTGTCTACGGACTTCGACATGGCCGATAAACTGTACTTTGAACCCGTATTCTGGGAGCACCTGTGGGAACTGATCGAGCATGAAAAACCAGAAGGTGTTATTGTTCAGTTGGGCGGACAAACAGCCCTGAAGCTGGCCGAGCGCTTAACCAAGAAAGGCGTTAAGATCATCGGTACTTCGTTCGATAACATGGACATCGCAGAAGACCGCGGTCGCTTTAGCGATATGCTGAAGGAACTGGGCATTCCCTATCCTAATTACGGAACAGCCTTTACAGTTG
The DNA here is from genome assembly GCF_045805085.1 of Niastella sp. Lineage (NCBI taxonomy): Bacteria > Pseudomonadati > Bacteroidota > Chitinophagia > Chitinophagales > Chitinophagaceae > Niastella > Niastella sp. The sequence continues at coordinate 14,167 of NZ_JBJMLX010000199.1, read as the reverse complement.
ATGAAGCAGTTGCAGTAGCCAATAAAGTAGGTTACCCTGTACTGGTTCGTCCCAGCTATGTATTAGGTGGTCAGCGCATGCGTATCGTAATCAACGACGAAGAAGTTGAAAAAGCAGTAGTAAGCCTGCTGAAACATATCCCCGGCAACAAGATCCTCATCGACCACTTCCTCGATCGTTGTCAGGAAGCCGAAATCGACGCCATTTGCGATGGTGAAAGCGTTCACATAATGGGTGTAATGGAACACATTGAGCCTGCTGGTATCCATAGCGGCGATAGCAATGCGGTGTTACCTCAGTTCAACCTGAGCCCGCTGGTTGTGGAAACTATGGAAGAATACGCCCGCAAGATCGCGTTCAAATTAAATATCAAAGGACTTATCAACATTCAGTTTGCCATCAAAGATGGTAAAGTGCATGTGATTGAAGCCAATCCACGCGCATCACGCACAACACCGTTTATTGCCAAAGCCTACCAGATCCCCTACCTGAATGTAGCTACCAAGGTTATGTTAGGCGCCAATAAACTGCGCGACTTTAAATTCGTAAAACGCCTGAAGGGCTATGCGATCAAAGAGCCGGTGTTCAGCTTTGAAAAATTCCCTGGCGTTAGCAAAGAGCTGGGACCTGAAATGAAAAGCACTGGTGAAGCCATCCGCTTTATCAAAGACCTGCGCGATCCATACTTCCGCCAGTTGTACAAAGACAGAAGTATGTACCTGAGTAAATAGTTCATTGTAACGCTATAAAAAAAGCTCTCCCGATTCATCAGGAGAGCTTTTTTGTTGCTATAATAAGTTAAAGAATAATTTATATTTCCACCATATTATGCTTGATGGCGTAGATAACCAGTCCCACACGGGTTTTAACGCCCAGTTTTTCAAATAGAGAGTTACGATAGTCATCCACCGTACGGGGGCTAACAAACATTTTGCCGGCAATGTCTTTATAGGTTAATTCGGTGCAAACCCATTTCAGGAACTCTTTCTCCTTTTCGGTGAGGTGAATGGTCTCCTGCGGTTTATCCATGTCTTTATGCAACCCGCTAATGATCTTCCCGGATATAAGTTCAGAAAGGTAGAAGTCTTTAAGCAGCACCGAATCCAAAGCGAGTTTTAACTCTTCCGGCTCGGCATTCTTCATAATGTATCCCTTGGCGCCCAGGCGCAGCATGCGAATAATAATATTTTCGTCGCTGAACATGGATAGGGCCAGGATCTTTACCTGCGGAAAGTTCTTGTATATCCATTTGGCCGTTTCATACCCGTCTATATCCGGCATATTTACATCAAGTAAAATAATGTCGGGTATATTGTGGTTTTTAAGTTTATCCTTAACATCCTGTCCATTACTTGCTTCAAACAACACTTTATAATTCTCGAATGAATTTATCAACCGCGCCAGTGCATTTCGCAACAAAGTGTGGTCATCGGCAACAGCTACATGTATGTTTTTGTTAACAGTCATTATTCTCGCGCATTCACTTTTTTAATGGGGTAAGGGCAATTGAATGGTAACTATAGTGCCTTTTCCAGGTTCACTTTGCATGTCTATATCAGCACCAATAAGTTTTGCCCGGTTGAAAATACTCTTTAATCCAACACCAGCAGCAGAGGAAGTAGAATTTTTCTTTTCTGCCACATTGAAACCCACCCCGTCATCTATTATTTTCATTATGAATTTGTCATCGAGATAGGTTAGGTTCACCTGTATTTTTTGGGCCTTTGAGTGTTTTAAGATATTGTTGAGGTTTTCCTGGAATATTCTGAATAACACGATCCCTTTCTGATCGTCGAAGCTTTGTTCAATACCGGAATTTGAGAATTCAATATCCAGCAAACCCGTGCGGTTTATATTTTCCAGTTCAAAATGGATAGACTCTGCCAATCCTATCTGAGCTATACGATCGGTATGCAGGCTCTTGGTAAGGTTAGCCAGGTCAATCATAGCTTTATTCAGCGCCTGGCGGGTGCCCTGTATTGACTCATACGCCTCATGATCTTTGCTCAAAGGCAATACTGCCAGGGAAAGTTTTACCACGGATAACATCTGGCCAATATTGTCGTGCAACTCCTGACCAATATTCTTAAAGGTTTCTTCCTGTATTTCCAGTTGCGATTTCAACGTTTCCCGTTCATACTCTTCTTTCATGCGAATTATCTCCGACTCCTGCCGGTGTTGTCTGCGCTGGTACAGAAAAAGGATGGTAACAATAAAGCCCACCAGCAATACTGCCAGTATAGCGCCCATTATTATTACTATGTATATATCCGAACTCATATTAAAACCATTGCGGCAAGCAATTTAGTACAAAGTTCAATCCTATACCATCCTAAAAATCTATAATACCCTACGAATTCTCCGGAACCGTATACGGCACAGGAAAGCAATGGAAAACAAAGAATATAATAAAATATTCAGGAACTGCAGAACGGCGTTCAGGTTCAATAAAATGATACGGGGCAATCCATGCAAATGGTTCCATAAACCCACCAATGGGAAAGAACAGGTGTAAAAGAATAACAGTCCCGAACATATCCAGAATGCCGGCTCCTTCATCAGGTTCACCGAATGGGTAGTTTGAAATATTTCATAAAAATAAAAAATACAGGCGCCCACAATCAATAAACAACCTAAAGAGTAAGTATTCGTATGGAATGTATTTGTTTGAAAAAAAGTCCTGTTAATTAATACCAGTACCGGATAAATAGCCATTAACCACAAAATGACCTTTTTGACTTTTACATTATAGATGATACTCCTTAAAATGTAGAGATAAAAAATAAATTCAAATGTGGTAAATACGATATACATCGGGGTCGAATCAACTTTCTTCTTTACAAGTAGAATCCCGGCGATCTCAATAATAATGGTCAATAACAGAAAAAAGGGAAATGCTTTCAGGTATCTGGGTAGAGAAGCCTGAAAAAACAAGGCCAGAGACGCTAAAAAGCAAATCACTTCAATAATTAGAAAAATTAAGCTCATCAGGCACTAATGTAGAAAATTCAGCATTAAAAAAAAATCCGCACCGGCTAAACCGGTGCGGATCTTCAAAATATAATACGTCCTGATAATTTCTTATATCACGATCATGCCATCACCCTTATCTACGATGGTAATACCCAAACCATCATAATCAGTTTCAACGCCTCCGGGAGGATATCCACCCATATTGTAAGCCAGCAACTGCTTGCCATTGCTTGTTTGCTGGTAAACGTTCTTGTGAGCAAAGCCATTTTCTGTTTCCTGGCGATCTGTTGCTACAAACACGGTAGTTTGTTTACCGGCATATCCTGATCTTTCAGCAAAGTTTTCAGGGTATACGCCAAAGTGAATGCTGATAGCATTGGCACCGGCTGCCTTTGAACGTTGCAAAAATTCTTCTAATTCTTCAATTGTATAGAAAAGGCTCAGCGTATCCTCTTCACCCATGCGCTCAGAATTCTGTTGCCACCTTTCTTGTTTATAAGTACGAATGAGGGTATCTACGTGGTTCGTGTTTACGTATCTTCCTACCGCTAAGGAATTTTTTTCAATTGTAGTCATAGCTTGTAAGTTTTGTTTAGTGTGATTGTGTTGTCGATGTAAAAGTAGGGGCGGGGGCACAGCAAACTTCGGCTACAACTAAATGTTAGACAACTAATTACAAATTACTATTATTCATAACGTGAAGGAGTTCAACGAGTCACGTGAAAAAGACGGTGCAAATACCGTGAAATGAGGAAGAATTAACCGTTTAAAAAACATCGCTTACCCCCGTCTATTTACGGGGGTATTCAGCCCGCTAATTCCCCGTACAAAATACCGTAGTTAATAAATCGCGCTTTTCTGGCATGTATCCGGTTTTTGTCTGAAATTAGACATGGAGAGTTGCTATCATCCCGTTTTATAAATCCAATGGTCCTGTGAAAACATGCCGACAGATTTCCTCAAGGCTTTTGTTATCCACAAATCCTCTTGAGGAAATTTTATTCTGAAAACAGAATTTTCCTTTTTCAAACTACCTGCTTTATCTTTTTACCATTAGCCTTGTCCTTTTTTGATAAAGTAGGTAGTTTGTTTTTAAATCCTCCCTCTCACCATTCCCGTCATTCACAGATTCCATTGTAATTTCCTATTGCTGATCTGATGTAATTTCACTTAGTAATATGTCTCATTTGCCTGTCTGGCCCATTTGGAAAGAATCCCCTTTTATCCGGCTAATAATTCCGCTTATCGCTGGCATAGCTAATCAGTGGTATTGGCCCTCCCCTATTCTTTTTATGTGGCTTCTTTTCGCCTTCAGCACTGTTGCGCTCTGGCTTCTTTATGCTCAGCCCCTTTCACGCCAATACCATACCCAATGGCTTAATGGCGTATGCTTGCACGCAACACTATTTGCCACAGGAGGTTTAGTTCTATTTTATGGTGATATCCAACATCAAAAAACGAGTATTACCAGGCAGAATACAGCAGGAAAGGTTATTCTGGTAACCATTGAAGAACCACTGACTGAAAAAACACAATCCTATAAAACCATTGCATCCGTTCAGGCAGTTTTGTTTGACCATTTTATTAACAAAGCCAGCGGGAAGATCCTTCTCTACTTTCAAAAAGACAGTACCAGCCAACATCTTCACTATGGCAAACAATTATTACTCTATAAAGCATTGCAACCGGTAAAAAATACTGGTAACCCGGGCTGCTTCGACTATAAGCGGTATTGCGCTTTTCAAGGCATTTCGCACCAGGTGAACCTTAAGCAGGGCGAGTATGTACCCCTCAAAATAGAAAATGAAAATCTGTTTCGGAAATTTCTTTTTTCCACAAGAGCCAAAATTGTTTTGCTCCTTAAAAGATACATCCCCGGCGAAAAAGAAGCCGGACTTGCTGAGGCCATGCTTATAGGTTATAAAGAAGATCTTGACCAACGCCTGGTACAATCCTATTCTAATACAGGGGTAGTGCATATCATTGCCATTTCGGGCTTACACCTTGGATTAATATACTGGCTGTTAACGCTCTTATGCAAACCACTGGCACAACGTAAAGGAGGTAAACTGGTACAACCCATCCTCATTATTGCAGGCCTTTGGTTATTCAGTTTTGTTGCGGGCGGCTCACCCTCCGTGCTGCGTTCGGCAGTTATGTTCACCTGCGTGGTTATAGGGGCGCACCTAAACAGAAAAACATCTATTTATAACAGCCTCGCGGCCTCTGCCTTTCTATTGCTTTGTTATGATCCATTCTGGCTTTGGGATGCGGGTTTTCAATTGTCATACGCTGCGGTGCTGAGCCTCGCCATATTTTACAAACCCATTTATAACCTCTTGTTTGTATCGAATAAGTTGTTGGACCTTTTATGGAAGTCGATAAGCGTTACACTGGCCGCACAAATACTTACGGTACCGGTTTCTATTTACCTCTTTCATCAGTTCCCTAATTTATTTCTCATTGCCAATTTGCTGGCTGTTCCCTTATCGAGCCTGATCATTATTGGAGAAATAATACTTTGTGCAGTGGGAATGTTTCCTTTTATAGCATCATGGGTAGGCTATCTGTTGCATCATACTATCTATTGGCTGAATACATTTATTGAACAGGTAGGCAACCTGCCCTATGCCACCATGGGCAACCTGCAAATAAATGAGGCGCAACTGGTTTGCCTGTACGTATTTATCAGCACTATGGCCTGGTGGTTATTGAATAATAAACGCAAGGGGGCTGTATTGTCGCTTATGGCGCTTTTGTTCTTTATAATATTCCGGGCAGTTGAAATCTGGAATACGGGACAACAGAAAAAATTGATTGTTTATAACATTCCCCGGCATAGCGCCATTGACGTTATGGTAGGTACAAAATACTTTTTCAAGGGGGATAGTTTGTTACAACATGATGACCTATTGCAAAAATTTCACCTGCAACCATGTCGGTTACTACACCGCGTAATCAACACATTTAACCCCGGGAATATACTGGTTGAAAAGAACTTTTTCCGGGTCGGGAACACCTCCTTTCTACTTTTTGATACTTCATTGGACCTCACAACATTTTACCCAAAGACCCCGATTGATATTATTATACTTTCCAATAATCCGCCCATTCAGATTGCGCAATTAACGGGTGCATTTCAGTGCCGCCAGTTCGTCTTTGACGCATCCAATCCGGCCTGGAAAGTGGCCAAATGGCAACAGGAATGCGCCCAACTGGGGCTTGCCGCCTTTTCGGTGGCCGACAAGGGTGCTTTTGTTTTCAACCTGTATTAACTTACCTTTGCGCCCTTAAATCAACTATTGATAAGCCATTGATGGTTGGTAATCCCCAATGTCCCTTTCACTACTTCCGAATAAAATACGTATATGACCAAAAAGATACAGTCTGCATTAATTTCCGTTTTTTATAAAGATGGTCTTGAACCGCTTGTGAAGGTGCTGCACGAGCAAGGCATTACCATCTACTCAACTGGTGGTACTCAATCATTTATAGAAAAATTGGGCATTCCGGTGGTACCAGTCGAGAATTTAACTACCTACCCTTCTATATTAGGTGGGCGGGTAAAAACTCTGCATCCTTCGGTTTTTGGGGGTATTCTGGGTCGCAGGGAGCTGGAATCGGATATTCAGGAAATGAAGCAATATAACATTCCGGAAATCGACCTGGTTATTGTTGACCTGTATCCTTTTGAGGAAACTGTTGCCAGCACTTCTGAAGAAAAGCTGATCATCGAAAAAATTGATATCGGTGGGCCTTCCATGATCCGCGGCGCAGCCAAAAACTTCAGCCATGTGACGGTTTTAGCGGCAAAATCTGATTACCAGGTGCTGGCCGATATGCTGACTGAACAAAGCGGTACTACTACCCTGGACCAACGCCGGGCTTTTGCTTCCAAAGCATTTCAAATTGTAGCCCATTACGATATGGCTATTGCAAAATATTTTAATCCGGAAGGCGATCTGTATTTCCTGGAATCAATTCCCAGTCCCAAAACCATGCGTTATGGCGAAAACCCGCACCAAACCGGTGTGTTCTATGGCGATCTGAATCAATTGTTCGATCAGCTGAATGGCAAAGAACTTTCTTATAATAACCTGGTTGATGTTGAGGCTGCGGTGCAACTGATCAATGATTTCGGTGCTGGTGAAACCGGTGCCGTGTTCGCGATCATTAAACACACCAACGTTTGCGGTATCGCTTCAAGAGATACAGTTAAAGCTGCCTGGGATTCAGCCCTGGCCGGCGACACCGAAAGCGCCTTTGGCGGTGTTTTGGTTTGTAACAAACCCATTGACAAGGCCACTGCCGATGCTATCAATGAAATCTTCTTTGAAGTATTGATCGCTCCTTCATTTAATGAGGATGCCCTCGCGGTGTTAAAATCAAAAAAGAATCGCATCCTGTTACAACAGAAATCTACTGCCAGCCGTCCCAATCAATACAAATCAGTATTAAATGGTGTGTTGGCGCAGGGCGAGGATAAGGGAAATTACCTGGAGTGGAAAGAAGTTGGTGGCCGTGAAAGCAATGCAGCAGAGAAAAGTGATATGGAATTTGCCAACATCGTTTGCAAACACCTGAAGTCAAACGCCATTGCACTGATTAAAAATAAACAACTGATTGGTAAAGGCTGCGGACAAACCAGCCGTGTTGATGCCTTGCGTCATGCATTGGAGAAAGCCCGTCAGTTTGAATTTGACCTGAATGGAGCCGTACTGGCCAGTGATGCGTTCTTCCCCTTCAATGATTGTGTGCAGTTAGGTCATGCAGCAGGGATCACCGCCTTTATTCAACCAGGTGGTTCTGTTCGCGACAAGGATTCTATAGAATACTGCCAGCAACATCAGTTAGCTATGGTTATGACCGGTATGCGCCACTTTAAACACTAATTGTTACGATTACAATATAATAACAAAGTCCTGGCGGTATCGCCAGGACTTTGTTATTATATCTATTCATCAGTATACGCATCCCAATACACGGTTTCTTTCATAAACAGCTCAAACATCTTGCGCCAGCCTTCGTATGCGGGATCAGTACCTAAAATGAAGTTGTGCCAGATGGGGATAAAAACGCCCTTACAACCTTTTACCCGCTCATAATACTGTATCAGCTCGTTGTACGTTTGCTGCGGGTTTTGCTTTTGTTCAAATAACGAATTGGCATCCATAAAACAAAACGGATAGATCATCAGCGAAGTTGCCTGCTCCTTTTGCAGATCGTACCAATAAAAAGGCGAACATACGGAGGCCCTGAATCCGTTGATGGTGGGATAGCCCATGGAGAAATCTTTCTCAATGCCTGCTTCTATTAACCGGCGGTAGGTTACAGGCATGGAAACACGAATATAATGTTGCCGGCTGTGCGTTATCTTTTTATCGCCTACCACTTCCAGCCATTCCACTTCTTCTTTTAGCAAGGCCGCATCATCACCACTTTGCCAGGATGGATGCACACCTAAATGCCAGGTATTGGCATAATAGGTAACCAGGTCACGGAATGGCTTTTTATTGCAGGAATTATTTTTATCGTAACGACCGGCTTTTTTAGCTGCCAGGAAAAAGAAATGTGGCTTCAGGCGACAGTATAAATGCCAGGCATCCAGCCACTCAAAACAATCAAAGGGATCTTTCCGTTTACCGCGCAACACCAGCCACCTGTCTTTTACGCGTGCCCACTCCCTTTTTCGAATTGAATTATAAAAACCGCCCAACGTTCGCATCCAACCTTTATGCAGGTACGACCAGGCCATATCAACGTCGTACGTCAATAAACATTTAAACTGCGCCTGTTTAAAAATCAACTCAGGAAATTTGTTCTCCAAATCTTTTTTAAACGATTGCAGCCAGTAATTAATCAGGGGCTGTGTTAAAAAATGTTCGCGATATGCCAGGGAGTTGATGTGGGCATAACGGCCATATTCATCTATGGCATGGGGCAGGTACTCTTCGTAGCGGCTAAGCAAATAAAAGGAAGCTGCAAATATATCGAAGGGGAAATCGCCTGAGGTTTCAAAAAATGCCTTGTAAAAATTCACCTCAAAACATTCAAAGTGCTGCGGTTGAATACCCGTTTCAAACAATAAATGGGTGCTGCGCAGAAAGAACTCGTCATCAGAAAACTCCTGGGTCGAATAATTTAACCGGGGTTGTTTCGATGCTTTAAAATAAGCGGCATCGGTAGTAATGGCGATGCCTTCATCAAATAACTCCTTACCAATAAAGTCAACAATGTATTGCAGCCGTGGCGTTATGGTATGGGTGTATAGAAGTAGCATCAGTAGCTGCAAAATAAAAAAGTCAACCGTAATAGTTGACTTTTTAGCTATATTTTTAAGTGGATGTTTAGTGATTCTTTTCCTTCCACATTTCATTAAAGGTCTTTCCTGCAAAGTTCAGGTCGGCCCGGTGGGTGGTCCAGCCTTTAAATACTTTATTCACCATCCAGTTCTTCAACTTCTGGTTACCCATATTATACATGTTTCGGTGCAGGGTGGCTTGTTTCCATACTTTCCAGGCAACCTTTTCGCCCCAACTATAATCCCCTTCTTCCACCGCATCGTGTCTGTTCTCCAGCAATATTTCGTGCAGGTTGATCTTTACCGCGCATACTTCCGTACAGTTACCACACAGGGAAGAAGCGTAGCTTAAGTGCTTCCATTCCTCCAAACCTTTCAATTGCGGCGTAATTACCGCGCCGATAGGTCCGCTGTAAGTGCTTTCGTACGCATGGCCGCCAATGTTCTTATAAACAGGACAGGCGTTCAAACAGGCGCCACAACGTATGCAATACAAGCTTTCGCGGGTGCGCTCATTGGCCAGAATGTTCGTACGGCCGTTATCGAGGAGTATTACATACATTTCATCGGGACCATCGGGTTCGCCCGCCTGTCTTGGCCCTGATACAATGGTATTATAAGAAGTGATCTGCTGCCCGGTACCATAGGTTGCCAGCAATGGCCAAAAGAGGGCCAGATCATTCATGGAAGGAATAACCTTTTCAATACCGGTAATAACGATGTGTGTTTTGGGGAATGCGTTACTTAAACGGGCATTTCCCTCATTTTCGCTTATAGCTACTCCACCAATATCTGCCAGTATAAAGTTGGCGCCGGTAATACCTATTTCAGCCTGTACATACTTCTCCCGCAACACATCACGGGCCACCAGGGTCAGTTGCTCGGCCGATAAGTTAGGCGCCACATGTAACTTTTCAGAAAATAATTTCGCGATATCCTCCCGGCTTTTGTGCATAGCGGGGGTAACAATATGGTAGGGGGGCTCGCCATCCAGCTGTTGAATATATTCACCCAGGTCAGTTTCAACACTTTCAATGCCCTGTTCTTCCAGATGATCGTTCAGGTGAATTTCTTCCGTCACCATACTTTTACTCTTCACGATGGTTTTGCAATTCTTCGCCTTGCAGATCTTCAGCACTTCTTCCACCGCCTGTTTAGCATCTTCCGCCCAAATCACCTTGCCACCGCGCTTAGTTAACAGCGCTTCAAACTGCTCGAGGTTTTTATCGAGGTTCTCAATGGCCCGCCATTTTAGATTTTTGGCTCTTTCCCGTGCGAGGTGAACATCTGTAAACTGCGTTTTACCCAGGGGTACAGCAGCATTATACTTACCTATATTAAAGTTTATTTTCCTTCTGTGTTCCAGATCAGCAGCCTTAATGGTGCTTTTCGCCATGAAAGAGGAGGAATGTTCACTCATTCTCAGTACTTTGTTTTAAGTTTTATTTGCGCTTGTCAGATTTAAACTCTGTGGCGGCCGTTTCCAGGGCATTATAAAAGTCTTCGCCGTATTTGCGAACAATGGGTTCTTTCAGGAATTTATACACCGGTACTTTTAATTTCTTTCCAAAGGAGCAGGCCGGGCTGCATAATGTAGGCCGGGGCTCGTAGTTCATACGATCGTAATCACCCTTTTTGCCGGTTTTTTGAATTATGGGGAAGAAATGACAGCTGATAGGCTTTTTCCAGTTGATAACACCATCGTTATAAGCCTGCTCAAAAGCACATTTAATAATGCCTTTTTCGTCGCGGGTGCCGTACACGCAGATCTCATTATCGCCACCCAGGGTGGGTGTTACCCAGCCAAATTCTCTATGATAAACATATTTGCCTTTACGCTCAATTTCGGCAATAGAAGCCGGAGTGAGGTAGGGTTTTATTTTTTCGTACAGGCCGATCATAATGTCGAGCTCTTCATCTTCCAGCGGTGCGCCGGCATCTCCTTCTTCACAACAGCCGCCCTTACATTTGTTAAGGTCGCACACAAATTGCGCTTCGGCAATTTCATCACTGATCAACACTTTGTCTACTACTATCACTTAAAAAGGTTTTAAAACGTAAAATTAAACATAAACTGGCTGTGGGCGCTGGCAAAGTTTTACCGGAATTTGTCTTTTACAGGCTTGGGGCCATTATTTCCACCTGAAGGTATTGATAAGGTGCTTCATATCATCCTGTAAAAAGTTGTTAACCACGCCCAGCGAATCTTCATTTGGGCTGGCGTCGAAGTACAGGGCGCCGCGTAAAAAATGCTTTGCTGAGTCGGTTACAAAGAATTGTTTGGCAGTGGCTGCATTGCCGCCCACTGAAAAAAATACCCCGCCTACCCCATTGGGCGTATGCATGGCCGAGTCAACGATCTCCGTGGCCCGGCTGCTGTGTTTATAGGTCATATTGTAAGCGTCGTTCACCAGTTTGTTCAGGTCGCTCTTGCCTATCTCTTTATAACTGATATAAATTTTCCCGTGAAACCGGGGAAAGTCGATATTGATCCAGTAGGGGTTCTCGGGTTTATCTTCAAAAAAAGTAGTGTCTTTTAAAATGGAAGCATATACCGGGTATTCAAATGTGTAAGGGTAGCCAGGCTGCTCAAATACCTTGTATTCATGTGGGGGAAATTCAATCTTGAAATATCCTTTCCGTTTGGGGGTGTACGTACTGTTGCAGGCTACTACCGAGGTCAGTAAAACGATAAGGGGAACGTACTTTAACAGCGATGTTTTCATTAATATTACTAGCTAACTTGTTTATCCTGTTTAATATTGATGGTTACTTTTATTTTCCGAATGCGGTTGCGGTCAACTTCGAGCGCTACAAAATCAAAATCGCCCACAGAGGCGGTGTCGTTAACTTTTGGGATCTCACCCACCAGTTCCAGCATTAAGCCGGCCATGGAATCGCTGTCGCCCTTTACCTGATCGAATGTATCCTCACCCAGGTTCATCATTTTGCAGGCATCGTGTATCATGGTGCGGCCTTCGAAAATATAAGTGTGCTCGTCTATTTTCTTGATGCCGGTTTCTTCTTCATCAAATTCATCCCTGATGTCGCCAATGATCTCTTCGAGTATGTCTTCCAGGGTAACAATACCGCTGGTTCCGCCAAACTCATCCACCACCACGGCAAAGTGCACATGCCTGGTTTGAAATTCTTTCAGCAGGTCTTCAATATGCTTTTGTTCGTGTACAAAAAATGGGGGCCGAACAACAACATGCCAGTCAAAATTATCGGCTTCGTTCAAATACGGTAACAGGTCTTTGGTGTGAACGATACCAACAATATCGTCAAGGCTTTTGCGGTAAACCGGCAGGCGGGAATAATGCAGTTCTTCCACTTTTCTTTTTAAAGCCAGAAAGCTGGCTTCGTATTCAATTCCATTCACATCGAGCCGGGTACGCATGATCTGCTTTACGGTAATGTTGGGAAATTTATAAATACCGGCCAGTATGCGTTGCTCTTCTTCTTCGTGTATGGTGCTTTTAATAGCCTGTTCCAGTTGCTGGTGGGTATAGGCCCGGGAAGCTTTGCCGCCTAATAACGATTCAAGGCCATCAGAGATCCTGAGCAGCCAGGTAGAGATCCGTTTGAACATGTAAAAGATCACTTCTACCAGAAAGGAGGCTTCGTAGGCGGAGCGAAGGTTATTTTGGGAAGCCCGCACCTTGGGGAGTATTTCGCCAAAAAGTATGATGAGGGAAGAAATAATAACCAGTTTTATCCCATACCCTACCCACATAGACACATTCCCGGGTTTTATGATCAGTACCTGGTCAATAAAAAAGTTGAGGAGGATGATAATGGCAATGTTCACCAGGGTATTGGAGATCATCAGGGAAGCCTGCAGGGCCCTGGGTTCTTCCAGCAGGGTGGCAATCCTTTTCCAGCCGGTGTCCTGCTTTGTTTTGAGCATATTGATATCCCGGTACGTAAGGGAAAAGAAAGCCATTTCAGCGCCGGAAATAAAAAAAGATAGCAGTAATAACACCAGCACTGCAGCGGCCAGCAGAGTGGTAGCCTGTACGTTGGTCACCATCCACAACAGCTTAAACACATACTCAACTCCAAAATTCAACAAAGGCTTATCCAAAACTTGGGGTTTTCATGAATAAAATTGATCTCATCAAGTCGAATTACATCCCAGTCGTTAAATCCTTAATTAACAAAGTTAATCAGAAAGGGGTCGATTAAAAGCAATTTTATACTCCTTTAATCGGCCCCCTGCTGATTTTATTTTTGAACTGCAAAAATAATGGGTTGGGTTAGAATGGCAAATCCTGGGATGGGGTATCACTTATGGGTGGTATATCGGCACTGTTAAATCCCTCTACGTTGTCGCTATGAGGCGTGGTTGTGCCATGTGAGCCATGCGTGGCATCGGCCCTTTTATCCAGCATGATCAGATTATCACCTACAACTTCGGTTGCAAATTTTTTGTTCCCTTCCTTATCTTCCCAGCTACGAGTACGGAGTCGGCCCTCGATGTATACCAGGCTGCCTTTGTGCAGGTACTTTTGCGCCAGCTCTGCCAATCCTCTCCAAAGTACCACGGTATGCCATTCTGTTTGAGAAATGAGCTTGCCCGATCTGTCTTTAAATGTTTCGGTGGTGGCCAAAGGAAATTTGGCTACGGCAATATGTCCCTCAAGGTGCTGTGTATCCGGGTCCTTTCCTAAATTACCTATTAGCATTACCCTGTTTACTCCTCTCATAGATGGTGAGTTTGATGTTAATAATCGTCTGCGCCTTTTTATTCCTTTTTAAAGTTAAATTTTTTAATAGAAAAAAATAGAATTTTTTAGCCTGATTATGACCCGGATATCCGTCTGTAGTGACTTTCACAAATCGTATGGTTTTTCCCATGCGTATTCACAGGTGTATAGTAGTGCCCGTTGG
>NZ_JBJMLX010000198.1:0-14372 GCF_045805085.1 Niastella sp. | reverse complement strand
TACCAACAAATACCTTCATAATTGGCTAGTTCTTCCAGTTCATGAATTCTGGCCAGATCAATTATCGCCGTTTTCTCTTTCAGCAGATGGCGGTAGGTTTTTGCGTCGAAATTTTTATGACTTATTATCACCACATCGTTTTCAGAAATGGCGGTTTCCAGATTATAGGTGAGGTGCTCTGATAAATGCGGTAACCGTTCATTGATGTAAGCTTTGTTGGCGCCGATGAGTGTCGACAACCGGACGTATTCATCATAAATAGTAACATGATATCCTTTCCCGATCAGCGTTTCTGCCAGTTCAACAAATGGACTGAACCGAAGGTCATCTGTTCCTTCTTTAAAACTCAATCCTACCAGGCAAATGTTTTTCTTGCCCGTACCGCTTATTAATTCAAAAGCTTTTTTCTTGTGTTGCTCGTTGCTGGAGTTTATCATGGCCAGCACCGGGGTGTCCAGGTAATTATCGTGGCCCATTGTCACCAGCCCCTTAAGGTCTTTAGGCAGGCACGAACCGCCATACACAAATCCCGGTTTCATATAAGCCGGTGAAATATTCAGCCTGGTGTCTTTGCAAAACAGGTCCATCACTTTAAACGGATCGATGGTGAGCGCCTTGCAAATGGTTCCTATTTCATTGGTGAACGCGATCTTCAATGCATGAAAGGAGTTGTTCACATACTTGATGATCTCGGCTACTTTCACATCCGTTATTTCAATGGGCGCTTCGAGGCAACTGTATATGGAAGCCACCTGCTCCATGGCATAGGTATTATCACCACCAATTACCGTAACTGAGGGGTGATAATAATCATGCACCGCAGAGCCCTCGCGTAAAAATTCCGGGTTCGATACCACTGAAAAATGTTCGCCTCTTTTCCTGCCTGAAGATTCTTCAATGAGCTTGCCATAGCGGTAGTTGGTGCCCGGCACCACGGTGCTTCGGATAACCACGGTGTGAAAACTTTCTTTTGTTTTCAGTGCTTTGCCTATTTGTTCGGCCGTTTTGAAAATGTAAGAAAGATCCAGGTGTCCGTGTAAAGAAGGCGGTGTGCCTACACAAATAATACTAATGTCAGAATTGTGCACTGCTTCCTCCGGGCATTCGGTAGCTGAAATACGGCCGCTTTCAAAGCCTTCGCTGATGATGTTGTTAATGTCTTTTTCAATGATGGTAGGTTTGCCCTGGTTGATGAGATCAACCTTGAAACTGCTTACATCTACACCAATCACATCATGCCCGTTTTTGGCGAGGCATCCAAGACTAACGCATCCGACATACCCTAGTCCAAAAATTGAAATTGTCATAGTACTTACGATTTATAGCGATTGATCTGCTCTTTCATGAATGCTGTCATATCATCCCATTGATCGAGCAATTTGTTTCTAACCCGGGTTTGGTTTTCCACATCGAATTTTTTCTGCAACGTTTTGTTTATAAATGTCAAAGCAGTTTCAGCTGGTAAATGTTCCAGCATACCTGATTGCATCAACAGATCATTCGCCTTCATATTCCTGATTCCACAGTATACGCTGGGCACTCCCAGCATGGCGCCTTCTCTTGCCATACTGTCGCCAGATGAGATCATCATTCTGGAATAATAGATCAGAGAGTGAATGTCCTCAACCGGTTCCTGCAAAATGGTCCAGTGTTTCGGATACCTGCCGGCCATGCTCTTATCTTCGAGTGATAAAATAACTTTTGTGTTTGCCTGTATCTGGCCGGCAAAAGAACCCACGATCCCATCCTGCTGGTTATAGTAGTTAAATGATTTATTACTGACCTCTCTTATGAAAATGTAGTCATACGGGGTAAGCCCGTGTTTAGCCGGGATGTCTTCCGCCGGGTGAAACCGTTTCGGGCTCAGGTAACTCCATTCTTTTAAACAATTAAAAACCGATACTTTATGGTTCTTTTTAACAATGGGTGGAAAGAACAATTGGGTAGACAGGCTGGCATTGATCTGGTTGACCTGTTTCCGCTCAGGATCATCATAAAACTGGATGATCGGAATTCCGGCAATTTTGCAGGCCAATGCCAGTGGTATACTGCTTGCTGCCACACATATATTATAGTTCTCTTTTTTGATCAGGTCTAAAAAAGCCAGCGTGCGTTTTATATTGCCATTCCAGAGAATCGACCAGCGGGTACCGTGGCTGCTGCCCACGGGAACTAATTGAAAATTTGGGTATTCTCTTTTTATTATGTTGGGTAGCTTTCCTCTTTGCAAATAACAGATGGTTACGTCCCAGTTTTCTTCCTGCAACTCATTGGTGAGCCCTTTGAATAAATTCAGCTGGGCGGGATGTTTGATGTCAAAAAGGATTTTCATACCTGTTGTACTACATGTCTAATTTCTGAATGCGGTCTTCTCCAAAGAACAGGTCGTTGAACCAGTTCTTATCTTTTTTTGGTTGTGCAGTTTTCTTATGCGCCAGTTTCTGCATCATCGGTTGCCAAACTCCCGTCATGCGGCAAATGTTTTCTGCATGGGATGCGCCTTCTAAAAAGCCAAACCTGGGAATGGTAAAACTTTCACTCAGCAACGCCGGGGTTAAATATTTTGGTTGTGAAGAGAATGCCAGCCGGTAATTCAATGTTTTCAGGACCTTGATTTCGCGCCGGCTGTAATCACCATTGGGGTAAGCAAAATAAGCCACCTCTTTTCCTGTCCATGACTCCAGCTTCTGCCGTGACCCCTTTAATTCTTCATACACCTGCATTTCGGGACAGTTGATCAATATCGGGTGTGTTTGGGTATGAGAGCCAATCGTGATATAAGGCGACCTGGCCGCCATTTTAACCTGCTCAACCGTCATGGCGTCGCGGCCGGGATAAATCATCTGCTTAATTTCCTGTAGTATATTAACCCGTTCTTCTTCCGGTATTTTTTTCAACTGTTGTTTTGAAAAGCTGGTCAGTCCCTGCCGCTTTGCCTGGGTTACATACGACCACCAGTAGGCGCCTTCTTCAGCCGGGGTGGTGGAAACAAAAATGGTTACCGGCACTTCGTTGCTGATAGCCACTTCCACTACATTGGTTAGATTGGTTTGCCAGCCATCGTCAACGGAGAGCAATACCGCTCCTTTTGGAAAAGGTATTTCACCGTTTATGATTTTTTCGAGATCATGGGGACTTATAAATTTGAAGCCTTTTTTCCTGAACCACCTGATCGTGAATTCAAATTCATCCTTTGCCGGCTTGTGAAAATAAAGGGAAAGGATACATTCTGTATCCAGTGCTTTTTGGGTTGCCTGTTTTACCCGCCCGGTGAGGATAAGGGCATTCGCTGCCAAATGCGCAAGCACATTTCTGAGGTTTTTTTTCATGTTCATACCACTTAGGGGTCGTTAATCAATTTTATATTGTTGTTTCTGTTCTGGCTGGGTTAACATGGCTTTTAGGAACGCTGGAATACTCGTAAGGTCCCAGGATTGATCTTTTATACACGTCAACGATCCGCCTGGCAACGGTATCCATATCGAGCCCAAGGTCAATAATGCGTTGCCTGCCGTTGGTTCTGCCAGTAAGCCTGGTTTCATGTAATGCCATATGGATCTTTTCTGCAAATTCCCTGGGATCAAAAGAAGCCAGGTAGCATCCGGGGGTATTGCCTAACACCCATTTTACATCCCCAACGTCTGTCGATACAATAGGGCAGTTGCAGGCCATCGCTTCTTTAATTACGTTCGGTGAACCTTCCATAAAAGAGGGAAATACCAATACATCCGCTTCATTCAAATACCAGGGAATTTCTTCATGCGATACCGGGTATGGAGAGATCAGTTCTGCATTCTCCATTCCTGGTTGTTGAAGGGCTGCCTGCGCCAAAGCGAAATTCTTTCCGGTTTTGGTTCTGCTACCAAGGAATAATACTTTCTTTTTTCCACTGGAAGCCAAATGCCCATCGCGTTCGTCCGGTGACAGTGGTTTGAATTTTTCAAGATCTACGCCATTGGGAATAATGAATGATTGCTGCTTGCGGTAAACCGATGCGGAGATATTGGCAGATTTGGAAATAATGGCGCTAACGAAGGGTTGTATCAGCCAGGTGAGAAAGGAGGATAGCTTGCTTTTCAACACCACTGTGTTCTTTCCCTTGTATTCACCATTGGCATCGGTGCCCATTAGTGACAATACAACGGGTATTTTTCTTCCGGCGCCAATGAGTGCTGTCCAGCCGCAATAAGTGAAGTGTGCATGAATAAGATCATATTGTTTTTTTTGCAGGAACCTGCGAAGTCTGAAGCCGGCTTTTATATAACCCAGCAATCCTTTACCAACAACGGGGAAATAGTCAACGGCTACACCTTCACTTTTCAACGACTCGCCCTGGTCTTTAATAAAGGGCACTATGCCGAAATTTTTATTGTTGCCACTGCAAACAAAAAGCACTTTCATAAAGTCAAATTATCAGGGTAATATAATACTGGGTTTACTTTTTTTTAGTTCTTCCCCGGCTAAAACATCCTCGTAGGTTTGTACAAACGCGTTTCCCATCCGGTCGAGTAAAAAGAATGCTTCAATGATCTTTAGGCCTGCTTTTCCAAACGCGGTACATTTTTCGGGGTTATCTATCAAACCGCAGATCAGTTCGATAATTTCTTTTTCCGTTTCATGCGTGAGCAGATAACCGTTCACCTGGTGATGCACTATCTCTTTGGTGCCGCCGGCATCATTGGCAATAACAGGTTTGGCCAGGCTCATATATTCAATGATGGAATTTGAGATCCCTTCTCCATTTATTTTATCTGAAAAAAGAACCCCGATGGTACAACTGTTCACCAAAGCTTCCACCTCATTAATTCTTCCCGTGAGCACTATCCTTGAGTTCAGTTTAGCCAGTTCGTGGTATGGTTCAACCTGTGAGTCAGTAAAGTCGCCTACTGCAACAAAGGTGATATCATCCCTGGTGCCGGTAATTTGTTCGGCAATGGAGAAAAATAACGGATAATCTTTTTTGTTCGAAAAGCTGGCAACCATTACCACTGCATATGGCGTTTTGATACCATGTTTTAATTTTATTGCCTCCGGGGTAGCGAGGTTTTCGAAACGAGAAAAATTCAAGCCATTATAAATTACTTTAGATTTTCTTTCCGGCGGCCTGAATGCAATCAACCCCGCCTGTGAGTTGGCAATAATGATTTTTGAAAAACTAAAATTGATCTGATCAATCAATCCGTTAAACGACCATTTTGTTGCATTGGATGGGGCACAGGTAATTTGGCCATTCACCAACGGAATACCCATTACTATAACTGCCGGAAGTGCAAAAAACGATTGCATGCGCCCCCAGGTGTGAATGATATGTGGTTTGAACTGTTTACATTTTTTATAGAATTTAAAAAAAATGGTGAGGTCATTTTTCTTCCAGCTCTTCGGGATAACCTGGTAGTTAATGTTAAGCTTGTAAAAGGAAGGATATTCGATCATTGGATCGGTTACAATAACCATTAGTTCATATTGTTCCTTACCCTGCAGGTAAGTAAGCAGTTCTATCAGCCTCCTTTCTTTTCCGCCCCCCATTAAACTTCCGATAAAAAAAATAATCCGGGTCTTTTGGTTGTTCTCTGTCATGTCGAAAGATTTTCTTTGTGAATTGCATTTAAGCAGGGGCATTAAAGTAGGTACTACTGGTGATGGGCTTATCAGTCTTTGAAAGGTAATTGAGCAGTTGCCTGGCCACTATTCTGTAATCATGATAGTGGGCCACATATTGCCGGCCGTTTTCCGCCATCAGTTGATACAGCTGAGGTGTTACCGAAGCATATTTACTGCACAGTTCAAACACATCTTTATACACTATTCCAAGTTCATGATTCGAAATAATTGAATCGGGATTCACGTTTATGGTTGATAGAACAGGCGTACCAACCGACCATGATTCGAGAAAGGTATTGCTGAATCCTTCAAACCGCGAGGTGTTCAATAAGAATTTTGCTTTTGCCAAAAACGGCAGCACCTGTGTTCTATCCAGGAAACCTGAAAATTTTACATTCGGTAACTGTTTTAATTTTTCCAGGTAGGTACTGGTTTCTTCATCACTGTTCGATCCGGCCTTACCCGCAACCATAAATTGTTCTTTTTTTAAAAGACTGGCAACCTGGTATAACAGCTTTAGATTTTTAGGGTATCTGTACAGGCCAAGCCAGGCTATATAACCGCCTGAATGATCTTCTTTGGGCAGTTCCTGATTGTTTAAATAATATGGGTTGGAAATTTTTATGGCCGATTTATGGGGAAATTTCTTTTTGATCTTTAGTAGCTGGTAATTATTCTGACATAATATATGATGCGACATTTTGAGCCCCCAATACATCAGTAATTGATGTATGGCTGAATTGCTTTCACGGAAACGCTTGTCTAAATGTGCATCGCTGGAGATGCGTTGAATATATTTAACGTGTAATATCCGGCAGGTAATTGCCAACAGCAGGGTGCCCCAGCCCGCAATACCCGAATAGAGATAGTCAGGTTTTGCTGCTTTGATCTTTTTATAAGTATGCGGCAACCGGTAATAGAGCCACCGGAACCACCGGATACCTTTGTTGAAGTTGTACATCGGAAGGATCCTGATATTCCTGCATTCATCTTTTAATACGTATTTACTATCGGTATTCGTCATTACCAATACTTCCTGTCCCTGTTCTATAAGCCCCAGGATCCAGCCATAGGTTTGAACTGCAGAACCGCCACAGGGCTTTTCATTTACCTGCATCAGGTTAATGATCTTTTCATCGATAAATAAGAACCTTGCCATTGTTGTAGAGTTGAGAATGAGGAGTTGAGTTTTATACGATCTCAGGTTGTTTAAAGAGGTAAGGCTGTTCTTCAGGAACTTCTTCCTGTTTTGATACGGGAAGCATAAGCACCAACATCTGTAATACCGATGCTGCGGCTTCGGTATACCGGCCACTACCGGTATATGCCAGGAAGGTGGCGCAACAAAACAGAATGATCAATTTCTCCTGGTAGGTGCCCGATGCCCTGAACGATTTCAGAAAGGCTGTGCCCATCATAAGCAGGTAAAGGGTTAGGCCTATAAGTCCGCTCGAATGGGTAATGTTGGTTAAATCGCCATGCAGGCTTCTGTCGCCCAGGATGCCATTCCCATAATTACCGGCGCTGTTAAATAGGTCGTAGCCGGTCCAGGGGCTGTAGGCATGATACACAAACATATCAGCATATAAAAGATCGTATTCAAGGAATCGTTTTTCTTCTGCCAGGTCCCGGTCATCCAGTTTGCGTAGCTCTACCCGTTGTTTGAACTCGCTCATGAAATCAGTTTCAGTATAAATAAAATAAGCAACGGCCCCTAAAACGCCCAGGGCAACCAGTAACACTTTTGCTTTTTGCCGGGTGAGCATGGTCATCAGGTTTATAAGAAGAGCCAGTGCGCTTAAGCTCATAACCGTGCGCCGAAGGGAGAGCAAAACGAGAAAGAATGCAACCATGGCAACACCCAGATAAAGCACTTTCTTTTCGTTAATACCCCTGTTAAGTACAACAAAAATAGCGAGCGGTAACGTGTTGAAGGCCGCGGCATACAGGTTGCCATATAAAATGCCCGACTTGATCCCGTACATTTCTGCAGGGGCAAACTTATATATGGTGGCCGCCATTGAATTCATTATAAAAAGAATAAGTATCAAAAGCGCTGCCTGTGACAATTCCTGGTAAATAACGGCTGGCGGATGGCTTTTATAGAGCGCAGCTATTAGTGGCACCGATATAAAAAACCAGCACACGGAAAAAACGTAAGGCCGTACAAGTACCAGGTCTTGCGATCTGTTCAGCAGCAGCAAAAAATATCCTATTAAAAGAACAGCCCAGATATTTTGCCGGTAGAACGAAGGGTTCTTTATTATCTGTACTAAAATTAACAACGTTATTATTCCGTAATAAAGAAAGGCCGGTGATACGTCGCTGACGATTTTTTCAGTAAAAAAAAGTACAGACAAATACACAACACAGAAGTCACTCTTTTTAAATAGAATGTATGCTGAAAGCCCAAATATGAATACAACTTTAATGACCAGAATAAACGAATCCATAATATTCTTCTTATCAGTTCATAATAATTGAAAAGCGTTCCCGGACAACCTGGGCGAATTTTGCATAGAAAGCATCGCCTGACAAATTCTCCCTGGCATATTGCAGGGTTTTTAATCGCATTTGATCCAGTTTGCTGTAATTGGATAAAAGTGCTTCCAATGACGCAGTCAGTTCTTCCAGGCTGTTTGATTTAATAACGAACCCGTTTTCTCCATTATGAATATTGAATTTGGTGCCACAGGTATCGGTACAGATCACCGGCAGACCGCAGCCCATGGCTTCGTTCACCGAGATGGAATATGGTTCATCGATGGCCGGTAATACAAAAATGTTGTGCGAGGCATATAAGGTCGACATCTGGCTAAAAGGAACATTTTGTTTCCACTCAACGCGGTCGTTCAATCCGAGGTCATAAGCGGCTGCTTTAATTTTCATGAACCTGGTTTGTTGTTCCTCATTAGCGCACTCACCGGCAATAGTAGCCGTGAACCGGTACTGGTTTTTAAGTTCCCCCAGTGCCTGCAGAAAAAGCATATGTTTCTTCCTTTCCTGATGGTATTTACCAATCATTAAAATTCCGGGCCCTTCGTTGGATATGTCTTTTCTGCAGGCGTGTTCTGGAGTAATACTAACTGGCAAGGGAACGTGATACATATACCTGGGCCACCCCTTTTCTCCTGGTGAATCGTTGCTTTTTATCGGTGTTATCCAAGCTGCTTTGAAAAAATCTATTGTGAACTTTTGCTTTAAAAGTGTTTTTCGTGATCTGGTTCTTAGCAGGTCTTCCTGGGTATAGAAAATGATCTTTGCTTTTATCAGCAATGCAAAAAAAGCTGCCAATTGGGAGAATAGTTTGTAGGGATCACGGATCACAACGATCTGTGGTTGTAGTTGCTTCATTGCCCGCCAATAGGTGAACGCACCGGGAAAATAAAACCGTTTGTTTGACTGGCCTTTATCGAATTTCTTTTCAATGAACCGGCTCAGTTTACTTTGTTTATAACAAACCGGTGTTACCAGGCTATGGTCTTCAGTGGCGCCTATACAGGATACATGAAAAAACACTTCGTGGTTTTTTTCCAGCAATATTTTTATTATCTGAACCTGGTTGGTATGGAACCTCGGCGCCACAAAAAGGATTTTCATGTACTTGTTGTTTAGGTTGCTAGTTTTTGCTGAAGGCTTTATCAGATTTGAGGAATTTTATGGAGGTTACCATTTGGCGCAACTCCTGTCTCTCTGTTTTGCGCAATCCAAAAAAGTAAAATGCAATTAATGAGGTAAGGAAGACTGTTGGCGCCAATAGGGCCAATTGATAGATTGTAACAACACCGGTTATGGAGGCCAGCCATACGGCCAGGCCAAATAAAATAAAGGAGGTGAAAAAAGGCCGGTAACTAATTCTGAACTCACTTTGCGCCCCTGACTGCATAATACCGGCCAGTATTTTTCGTTGCCCTATAAATAAGAACAAGCGGCTTATGATAAGGGCCAAACAAAGGCCTACAATGCCCCATTTGCTTGCGAACAGAATTCCAAAACCTGCAAACAGGGCGCCCGAGATCAGCGTAAGAAAAACCTTCTTCTTAATATCCAGGGTAGCGCTGATGATACAGGCATCATTCTTCACAAAGGTGTCCTGCATGATGGTAATCATGATCATCACGTTCGCCAGCTGACCGGCAAAATGTTCTTTGCCTACCCATACTTTTAAAAAGGTATGGTTGAATAGAATAACAGTGACGCCAAAAGCGGTGGTCAGCAACAGGGTGACGCTGTTTATTTTTTTTCTTACATTATTTATTTTTTCGTATTCTTTCAAGCCCAGCAGTTTTCCTACGCCTGGCATTATACCTAATATCAACCTGTTTATAATACCCTGTAAAGCCATTGGAATAAACTTCGTAAGGGTGTAGTAAGTTACAGTTACAGGACTGGTGATGATGCCCAATAGCAATTTGTCGCTGTTGCTGTTCACTACATTGGCGCCCGCATCGGCCAGGTACCAGGCGCTTAATTTCCCGAACCGTAAAATATTGGCCCGTGAAGGTCTTTTGATCCCGAACCAGCCAATATTCTTTTTTACAACTGCATAAAAGGAGAGCCCGGTGAGCAGGGTGTCAACCAGTTGAACGGCTGCCAGGCCAGCCAGACCATACCCCATTTTAATGACCAGTACTTTTAAGCCGCCGCCAATGATCACGATGCCTGCGCGTAAGCCCATCCGTTTGAACGAGAGGTTCATGCCCCGCAGGATCGCTTCAAACAATTCGAAAAATTTGAAAATAATAAGGGAAAACACCAGCAGGGAGCAAGTGGTCCTTATCAATGTATAATGTGCCAGACCGGCGTGCGTAATAAACGGGGCGTACCAGGAAATAATGCTGCCACCTATCAGTAGCACCGGCATTATACAAAGCAATACGATAAAGGCGGCGCCGGCATCGCTTTGCAGTTCATCTGCAGTGGCCACATCCTTTTTTTGTGCAACCGTCCATTTCAGCACCTGCGATGCCCGGGTATCAGTAATATTGATGTACCCCGTTAACTGGCCAAGCATTTGCCAAATGCCGAATAAGGAGCTGCCCAACCCGCCCACAATAAACGGATTTACAAATAAACCGGTAAGCCGGTTGGCAATGTAATCCAGCATGCTGGAAAGCGTATTCAGGTAGGCTCGTTGCTTCAGATTTTCCTTTTTGCCTTCACCGTTTTTGCTGGTAATAACTGGCTCAGCCGGATTATTTATCAAAGGTTCCGTGATCATGAGAGGGATGATTAAAAAGCGTTATACATGCACCATTTCCAACTGTTCGATAGCATAAAATGACTTATACCATGTAATGAATTCCTTTATGCCCGTTTGCAGAGACGTGGAGGGCCGGTAATGGAAGTTGGTGGCGAGTTGGTTTATATCTGCCCAGGTTGTTTCCACTTCACACCGTTCGCCGGTCTTCATTTCTATTTTTGCCTTCTTATCGCAATTCTTTTCTATTTCCTTTACCAGATCCATTAACTCAACCGGGTTATCATTGCCGATATTATAAATGCGATAGGGCGCTATGGAGCTGGAAGGATCGGTCTGCAGCGCACTCCAGTCAGGATCAGGTTGGGCAGGTTTGTCAAGTACCCGCACAATGCCCTCAACAATATCATCTATATACGTAAAATCGCGTTTCATCTGGCCCCCGTTGTACACCGTAATGGGTTGATCTTTTATAATTGCATCGGCAAAAAGAAAATAGGCCATGTCGGGCCGGCCCCAGGGCCCATATACCGTAAAAAAGCGTAAGCCAGTGGTAGGCAGGTTGAATAAATAACTGTACACATGGGCCATCAGTTCATTCGACTTTTTCGTTGCCGCATATAAAGAGATGGGATGGCCGATGCTTTGGTTAACCGAGAATGGCATTTGTTCATTTAAACCATATACGCTCGATGAACTTGCATATACCAGGTGTTGAATGTCATGGTGCCGGCAGGCTTCTAAAATATTGAGGAATCCCACTACGTTCGATTGAATACATACATCCGGGTTGTTAATTGAGTATCGTACGCCTGCCTGCGCTGCCAAATGAACTACCAGGTCGAATTTCTCCTTTCTGAAAAGATTCATCAGCATTTGTTTGTCTTCCAGGCTTAGTTTAATGAACCGGTAATTGCCATACTTGCTACTGTTCACCGTGCTGTTCCATTCAATGCTGTTCTTGTTAATGCCATTCTCAGCCAACCGCGCATATTTTAAATTGGTATCGTAATATTCATTGATGTTATCAAGACCTACTACATTTTCACCACGTTCCAGCAATTTTCTGGTAAGAAAATAACCGATGAATCCGGCACTACCTGTTATCAGAATGTTCATACCCTTATTTTTTTATCTTTTTTTGAAAAATGAAAGATCTTCTGGAATTTGGATCTTTTATTTTCGCGGTCGCGATAAACGTTTTCATAGCCATATCCATAACTATAGCCATACATGCCTTTCAAAATACCTCTCGATCTGATGCCGTTGAATACGATGCGTGGATTCTTCAGGGCTTTGAACTTATTGTTATTGTCGAGTATTTGTACCATGGTTTTTGGCGTGCGGTTATGCCTGATCACAAACAGGGTAATATCGCAGAACTCGGAAAATGTATAGGAGTCAGAAACAGGGTCAATGGGGGAGGCATCCAGTACTATGTAATCGAACCTTTTGTTGAGATAATCGATCAGGATGTCGAGCCTTCCGCTCAGGATCAATTCCCGCGAATTTTCTTCGCCCCGGCCCGCACTCACCACAAACAAACTTTTGTGTTCGGTGGTCATAATAATTTCTTCCGGCTTTTTTGATCCCTCCAGGAATTCAGCTACCCCTGCCTGTTGGTCTATGCCCATTAGCGCAGATGTTCGGGGCTTTCTGATATCGAGGTCAACCAGTACCACCTTGTGGCCGGCCAGGGCCAGGCTGGTAGCCAGGTTGGTGCTTATATAGGTTTTGCCCTCTCCGGGAACGCTGGAGGTGATCAGGATCCTTTTTATATTGATCTCCTTTTTACGGCCAAATAAACCAATGGAGGCGCGCAGGTGCCTGAACTGTTCGGCAACAATGGATACCTTGGAGCTGCTGTTCAGCAGGGATTCCTTGTCCTTGTTGGCCGAGATCTCTGCGATCACCGGCACATTGGTGAGCGATTCAATTTCAGACCTGAACAGGATCTTCTTGTTCATCATTTCCTTGAGGGATACAATGCCGATGCCCAAACCGCCAAAAACTGCCAGCACTCCAAAGTAGGTCAGCATTTTCTTGGGACTAACCGGGATTACGGAAGTACTGGCCATGTCAATGATCTTGCTGTCGGAATTGGCGCTCGAACTGGACAATGCAGTTTGCTCACGCTTTTCGAGCAGGTAACTGTAAATACCTTTCTTTATCGCCTGTTCACGGCTGATACTCATCAATTCCCGTTCTTTTTGTGGAATGGTGCGCAGCATGGAATTATAGTTACTGCTTATTGATGTGAGGTTCTTTTTACCTGCATCCAGACTAAGGCGATAGTTCCTTAATTTTTCCAGTACTAACGGTCTGAGTTGTTCGATCTCTTTGGCCACGCCAATGGCAGATGGATTATTTTCCGCCGTTGTTTTCATCAGAGATGCATATTCCATCTTTTTGTTGTATAATTTCTGCATCAGATCGCTTAGTACCGGGTCAGCAATGCCCAGTGTTGAAGGTACCAGGTCGCCGGTGCTCGATCTTGAATTCACATAGCCTTCCATTTCATCGAGCGCTGCCACCTGCATGCTCAGGTCGGCTATTTTCCGGTCATTGTCGCCCACGTTTTGCAGGTACATTTTACCCTGTTCGCCCAGGTCAACCACATCTTTATCGGTCCTGAACGTTTGTACGAGGTTTTCAATGGAGTCTAATTCTCTTTCTACTTTTACCAGGCGTACTTCAATAAACTCAAGCGTATTGGCGGCCATCCCCTGCTTTTCATCAATGGATTGCCGGTTATAAGCGATCAGCAGTTTATTCAGAATGTCTTCACCCCGTTTGGGTATTTCATCACGCAACGTAACGTCAATGGTGGTTGACAATTTATTAGGTGAGTTTACAACCAGGTTGAGGAGAAGACCGGGGGCCACATCTTTAGGCCTGTTCAATGCGAAGAACAGTGGACCCACAGGTGTTGCTGATTGCTTTTCGTTTGGGATAAATTTCAGGTCGCCCCAGCGTGTTTTGCACCACATTCTAAGCGGGTATTTCCTGTTCTCAATTATCACTTCCTTTACTTTGTCGTGGTACCCGTTCCAGGCTGCCTGCTGTTCTTTAGGAGAGTAATAATTTACAGCTATGGCGATATCAGTATCCCCGGTCTCCGTCAACTCGTCGGGGTTCTTTGCCACTATTGAGACCGGAGAACTGATGTAGGCGGAGGTTTGATTAAATTTTCCCAGGCTGAAATCGGGCGCCTCATGGATAGGCGCATATAACAGCAACTGGTTAATCACCTGGTTCATCAGTGTTTTTGAATGAAGGACCTCTATTTCATTTTCAGCAATATTTTTGGTGGGATAAATTTGCAGTGCTTCCATGGAGCCCGATTCATCCACGCCCTTTTTCTCATCTTTGACCATAACGGTGGCATAGCTTTCATACACCTTTACTGCAACAAAATTCATGTAAGCCCATGCGACCGCAAGGCCAACAACAATAAGTATGAGAAATAATGGCCAGTAAGGCAAATACCAGTTGATGATCAGCGAACCGATATTCTTTTCGCTTTTCGAGTTTAAATTAGCTTGCATAATTAATTTCTTGTAATGTGGTC